>DAIESF010000075.1 GCA_027346425.1 Gemmatimonadota bacterium
CGCGCGCCGAGCGCGCGCAACTTCGCGCGGCGGAGGGGAGCGGGGCTCTGGAGCGCGCGGTCGAGCGACTGTCGACGGCGATCGACGCGCTCCGGGGGCAGGAGCGCGCCTGGCGTGTAGCCCCGGCCGAGGCCAGCGGAGTCGACCCGGCGTCGGCGGGGCCGCTGGCCGAGTCGCTCGCCGAACGGCTGCATCGCCTCGTGCAGGAGTCGGACGCAGCGAGCGGGGTGGTGCACGAGGCGCAGCTCGCTGCCGGCGTGCAGCTGGCGCGCGCGCAGGACGTGGCGGCGCTGTCGGCGACCCTGGCGCGCGCCGCGCAGAAGGGGGCGGCGAGCGTTGCCACGTTGCGGCTGGATGCCCCCGCGGGAATCGCTGCACCTGACGAGAGTGGCCCCCCGCAGCCGAGCGAGTCACGGGAGCCGGCCACCGCCACCACCGGGCGTCTGGCCACCGCCTGACGAACCGCTCGGGCCGGTGTGAGGGGCCCGGGCGTGACGGGCGGGGCTCGTCGCCTCCGCTACGTCTCCCGCGGCGACGCGGTCGGGCGTTGCTCCTTCTTGTAGAGGTAGACGCACTTTTCGATGCGCGCTCCCTTCTCGTCGCACACCGCAAAGTCGCTCCCTTCGTATGCCGAGGCGCCGGCATAACGCCCGTCCTTGGTGAGGGCGTAGAAGTTGAGGTCGAAGTACGGGCGCCCGTTGTCGTCGAGGAGGCGTTTCTCGGTCATGGCGATCACGCGCTCCATCACCTTGATGAGCGCCTGCTCGGGTGTTGCGCCGTTGCGCATGAACTCCACGGCGAGGAAGGCGCCGCAGACCTTGATGTTGGCTTCGCCGCGCCCGGTGGAGCCGGCGGCACCAACCGTGTTGTCGCAATACTGCCCCGCGCCGATGATCGGCGAGTCGCCCACGCGCCCGGGGACCTTCCACGCCATCCCGCTGGTGGTCGTGCACGACGAAAGGTCGCCCGCCGCGTTCACCGCGTTCATGTTGATCGTCCCGGTGGTGAACTTGATGCGGATGTCGTCGTCGTGGTCGAGCCAGGCGTCACCGCGATTGAGGCGCGATTTCCACCGGAGCCAGTCCTGTCGCGACTTCTCGGTGAGAAGGTTCTGCGTCTTGAACCCCATGTTCACGGCGAATCGGCGCGCATCCTGCCCGGCGAGCATGATGTGGTCGGTGTAGTCCATCACCGCCTTGGCCACCAGCGACGGCGTGGCGATGTCCTCGATGCAGGCCACCGCCCCCGCGCGCCGGGTGGGACCGTGCATGACCGATGCGTCGAGCTGTACCACGCCTTCTTCGTTAGGCAGGCCCCCCAGCCCGACCGATTGGTCGTTCGGGTCGAGTTCCTGGATGTTGACGCCAGCGATGATGGCATCGAGGGTGTCGGTCCCGGCGACGATCTGGTCGTAGGCCACCTTCACGCCGCGGATACCATTGCTGCTGGCGAGAACGACGGGGCGTGAGGCGGCGCCGCCAGGCGCCAGGCGCGAGACAGGCGACGGAAGGGCGTCGCCGCGCGACGCGGACACGGCGAGGGCGGCGGCGGTGGTGGCGCTGGTCGCCAGGAAGTCGCGGCGGGAGACGGACATGATGCGCTCGGTAGAGTGGAGGGGCGGGATCGCGCGAGAGATTCTACGCGCGGAGCCCGCCGAGGACGAGAGCCCGTGCGACTTCTTCTCTACTTCTCGTCCTCCCGTCGTCTCAGAACTGCAGTTTGTCGAGATATGCGAAGTCCTGCCGCGCGCTGGCCAGCGAATCGGCGGCCCCCTCCTGCTCCACGAAGAACCGCTTGTCCCCGATGTCGGGGACGGCCGCGAGGAAGCGCGTGATGTCCACGGTCCCCTTCCCCAGTTCGGTGTCGCGCGAGCGGTCGGGGGCGACGTCCTTGAGATGGAAGCTCCAGCAGCGCGATCCGTACCTGGCGAGGAAGGCGTTCGGGTCGCCTCCCCCCATCACCATGTTGCCGATGTCCAGCTGCAAGCGCACGAGGGCGGGGTCGGTCGATTCGGCGAAGACCTCGATCGGGACGCGCCCCTCGAGCAGGCGCTGGTGGCCGGGCTCGTTATGCATGGCGAGCCAGATCCCGGCGCGACGCGCCACCTCGCCGGCGCGGTTGAACTTCTCCCCCCACTCCTTCCAGTCGTCGAGCGAACGATCGGTGTCGACGGTGAAGCTGGGGACGACCAGCGTCTCGTGCCCCAGCAGGCGGGCGATCTCGAGCGAGCGCTCCCACCCGACGAGGATGGCGGCCGGGGAAATGTGGGCCGACGAGGCGCGAAGCCCGGCGTTGGCCAGCGCATCCCGCATCTGGGTCGGTGTGCGCCCGAAATTGCCGAAGGTCCAGAGCAGCTCGACGTCGGCATAGCCCATCGCGCGCACAGCAGCGAGCGTGCGCTCCGGGTCGCGCCGCATGGCGTCGCGGACCGAGTACAGCTCCAGCCCGATGCGCTCCAGGCGCCGGGGCGCGGGCCGTGGGATGCGCGTTGACAGCGCTCCTCCCGCGAGGGCGAGCATTCCCACGCCGCACCGCTCCATCCCCTCCCGCACGAATTCCCGCCTGTCCATCGCGCCTCCTGCGCCCCGGGTCGAGTAGCGTCGGCGAGCGCTCGTGCGTAGATCACGGCACCGCCGCTCGTGCGCGCCCCAAAGGGTGGGGCGCTGCCGTCACCCTATATCACCTTCCCACCGAGGCCGCAATGCGCGTGGTCGCGTCTCCCGTTCGATTGACGGGCATCCTTGCCCTGCTCGCCGTCGCCCTCCCTGCCCGGGCACAATCGCGCCCGATGTCGATCGACGACGTGATGGCGTTGCGCAGCGTGGGGGCGGTCTCGCTCGCTCCCGATGGAGGGCGGGTCGTGTACACGGTGAGTGCGTGGGAGCACCCGGCCGCGCGCGACACGAGCAAGGGCGACCGGCACGACATGCGCTCGCACCTGTGGATGGTGTCGGCGCGCGGCGGCGACCAACGACAGCTCACCTTCGGTGAGCGTGGCGAGAGCGCGCCGCAATGGTCACCCACCGGGGCCCAGATCGCCTTCATCGCCGCGCGGGGCGCGGCCAGCGGCGACGAGGTCCCCCGTGCGCAACTCTGGCTCCTGCCATCGGCGGGGGGCGAGGCATGGCAGCTGACGTCGGCGCGCGACGGTGTGAGCGCGTACACCTGGTCGCCCGACGGGGCGCGCAGCGCCTACCTCACGACCGACTCGCTCACCCGCGAGGCGGAGGCAAGGGTGCGCCGGCGCGACGACTCCAAGCCGTTCGAGGGTGACCTTCGCATGTCGCACGTCTGGGTGATCGACGTGGCCACGAAGACGGCCACCAAGGTGACGAGCGGCGACTTCACGGTTCGCGGCGCGCCCAGCTGGTCGCCCGACGGGACGAAGCTGGCGATCCTGACGTCGCCCACTCCGCTCATTCGAGACGAGCGCCGGGAGGCGTGGATCGTGAACGTCGCGTCGAAGGAGCGCGAGCGCGTCGCCCCTCCGCCTACGATGATGGCCCAGGGAACGCCGGCCTGGTCGCCTGACGGGCGCACCCTAGCCTTCGGCGCCCTGGTGGACACGTGGAAGCCCAACGGCGACGGGATCGCCCCGCGCTCGCTCCGCAACACCAACCTTGTCCTCTACGACGTCGCCAGCCGCAATGCCCGCGAGGTCTCGAGCGCACAGCTCGACAACTCGGTCGGGGCGCCGCGCTGGTCCGCCGACGGGACGACGATCACCTTCACCGCGCAGGAGCGGGTCTACGGCACCGTGTACGCCTTCGACGTCGCCAGCGGGCGCATCACCGCGCTCACCAGCCGGATGATGGTCCGCGCCCCGTCGTACTCGGCCGACGGGCGCACGGTCGCCTTCGCCATGGACTCCCCCACCTCGCCGGCCGAGGTCTACGCGACCGACGCCGCCTTCGCATCGCCGGTGCGCCTCACGAACACCAACCCGCAGCTGGCCGGGATTTCGTTAGGCGAGACCGAGGTCATCACCTGGAAGAGCAGCGACGGGTGGAGCGTGGAGGGGATCCTCCTCAAGCCCGTCGGCTACCAGCCGGGGCAGCGCGTCCCGCTCCTCGTCGACGTGCACGGCGGCCCCACGGGGGCGCACACCAACGGCTTCAAGGCCAGCTGGGGGAACGCCGGCCACTACTGGGCCGGACGGGGATGGGCGGTGCTCTACCCCAATCCGCGCGGGAGCACCGGCTATGGCGAGAAGTTCATGCGCGGCAACATCAAGGACTGGGGGGGAGGCGACTACCGCGACATCATGACCGGGGTCGACGAACTCGTGCGGGGCGGCCTCGCCGATGCCGACCGTCTCGCGATCACCGGCTGGAGCTACGGCGGCTACATGACCGGGTGGGTCGTCTCGCAGACCGGGCGCTTCAAGGCGGCGATGATGGGGGCCGGGTTGGTGAACATGGAGAGCATGTACGGGACCACCGACATCCCCGGCTACATCGGGACCTTCTACGACGGGATGCCGCAGCTGGACGGGACGCTCAACAACAAGTCGCTCCAGTTCTACCGTTCGCGTTCGGCCATCCAGTACGCCGACAAGGTCACCACGCCGCTCCTCATGCTGCACGGCGGGAGCGACGAGCGCGTCCCGATCGGACAGCCCATGGAGTACTTCCGCAACCTCCGCGACCGCGGCAAGACGGCGGAGCTCGTCTTCTTCCCGCGCGAGGGACATGGGTTGGGGGAGTACTATCACCAGGTGGACAAGCTCACGCGCGAATACGAGTGGATCGCCCGCTACACCTTGCAGCCCAAGGTGCTGCAGTAGGCGTGCGTTAGGCATGCCCGGCCGACCGCACACGACCCGTGACGCTTCTGGCGCACGGGTCGTTTGCTATGCGCAGGTGGGTTTACGCCGAACGCGCCGACCGATACTTCTCAGGCGGCGCGCGCCGTACCCTTTCGCGCCGTCCCGCACCGAGACGCCCTTTTCATGCAGATTTCCCGCATTCGCGAACAGCTCCGCGCCCTCTCCTATCTCGAGGGGCTCACCGAAACGGCCCTCCACCAGCTCGCCCAGCAGGTGAGCGTGGAGGAATTCCCGGCCGAGTACGCGCTCTTCGTGGAAGGAGCACCCCGGGAACGGATGGCGCTCCTCGTGCAGGGGAGCGTGAGCATCGAGAAGACGCAGAATACCCGCCCCGTACGCCTGGCCACGCTGGGGGCAGGCGAGGCCGTGGGCGAGGGGATCCTCCTCGACGAGAGCCCGCACGGGACGAGCGCGAGAACGCTCGAGCGCACGACCGCCTTCGTCCTGACGCGGGGGGCAACGGAGACGATCTTGAAGGAAAGCCCGTCCCTGTACGCCGCCCTCGTCTCGCGCGCCGCCCGCTCCATCTCGCGGCGCCTGGCGGCGACCGACGCCACGATGGTCGGGCGCGGACGGCGGCTCGGTTTCTCCGGGGCGGAGACCCGCGTGGAGAAGGACCTGCTGGGAACGCGCGAGATCCCGCACGACGCGCTCTACGGGATCCAGACGCTGCGGGCGATGGAAAACTTCCCGATCACCGGGGTGGTGATCCGCGAGTTCCCCGCTCTCCTCGGCGCCCTGGCGGCAGTCAAGGAGGCGGCCGCGCTCGCCAACGCCGAGTTGGGGCTCCTCGACCAGGAGCGCTGCGACGCGATCGTGAAGGCCGCCAGCGAGGTGCGCCATGGGCGCCATCACGAGCACTTCCTGGTCGACGTGATCCAGGGGGGGGCCGGGACCTCGACCAACATGAACGCCAACGAGGTCATCGCCAACCGCGCCCTCGAGTTGCTGGGGGCCAAGCGGGGCGATTACGATCGCCTCCACCCCAACTCGCACGTCAACCTGTCGCAGTCCACGAACGACGTCTATCCGACGGCCGTGCGCCTCGCGCTGCACGGGGAGATCGAGCAGCTGCGCGTGGCGATGCGCGCGCTGGCGCTGGCGTTCCAGGCCAAGGGTGACGCATTCGCCCCCTATCTCAAGATGGGGCGCACCCAGATGCAGGACGCGGTCCCGATGACGCTGGGCCAGGAGTTCGCCGCCTTCGGCCACACCATCCTCGAAGATGTCGACCGGCTCGGGGAGTCGCTCTCGCTCATCCGCGAGATCAGCATGGGGGCGACGGCGATCGGGACCGGGATCACCGCCCCTGCCGGGTACACCGAGGCGGTGCGCAAGCATCTCTCGGCGGTGACCGGGCTCGAGCTGATCACCGCCCCCAACCTGGTGGAGGCGACGTCGGACACGGGAGCCTTCGTGCAGCTGTCGGGAGTGCTCAAACGTTGCGCGACCAAGCTCTCGAAGATCTGCAACGACCTGCGCCTTCTCAGCTCGGGGCCGCGCACCGGGCTCGGAGAGATCAATCTCCCGCCGATGCAGCCGGGATCGTCGATCATGCCGGGCAAGGTGAACCCGGTGATTCCCGAGGTGGTGAACCAGGTCTGCTTCGAGATCATCGGGGGCGACGTGACGGTGACCATGGCCGCCGAGGCGGGACAGCTCCAGCTGAACGCCTTCGAGCCGGTGATCGCCTACCGCCTGTTGCGGGGGATCGACTCGCTCCGCAACGCGTGCGAGGTGCTGCGGACCCGGTGCGTGGAGGGGATCACCGCCAATCCCGACCGGATGAAGCGCTTCGTGGAGGAGTCGATCGGGATCGTGACCGCGCTGGTCCCTGTCCTGGGGTACGCGGTTGCGACGGAGATCGCCAAGGAGGCACTGGAGAGCGGGCGGGGGGTCTACGACATCGTGCAGGCGAGGGGGCTGATGACGCGTGCCCGGCTCGACGAGGTGCTCAATCCGGCGGCGATGGTGGGGCAGTAGGAGGGGCGATGGCCAGCCAACTGGACGGTCCTGGCCAGATCAAGCTGGCGACGCTGGACGAGGCGGGGCAGCAGCTGCAGCGGCTCCACGCCGTCGTCGAGCGGTACGCCTTGGCGGTGCGGACGCAGACGGAGGCGGGGGGATTCCGCCAGCAGCTGGTGCGGGCCGCGACGCCGCTGGCCGGTCTCCTCAAGCCGCAGTTCGGGGTGATCGCCGACGTGGTGACGGCGTTCGTCCTCGTCGCCTCGCGTGGGGGAAGCGAGCAAGTGAAGGTGCGATCGCTCCGTGAGTCGGTGGCGCAGATCCGGATGCAGCTCGACATCGCCGTGACCAAGGTGAAGGAGAAGCACGCGATCGCCGGGGAAAAGCCTGAAGCCTGATCCGGGATTTCACCCGGAGCGCCCGCGCGTGAACGCGGCTTAACTCGTTGCGGCGCCACGTCTCAGGACGTGGCGCCTTCTGCTTGCCTGACCCCCGGACCGCCCGTAGTTTGTCCCCTTTCCACGCCCCGCCCGTATGGGCAGGGGTGCGTGTTCCCCGCCCCACATTCCTATCCGAATGCTACGGAATCTCCGATCGCGTCGGGGGGCTACGGCGATTGTCGCCGCTGTCGCCCTGTTGGCCCTGGCCGCCTGCGCAGGCGGCGACTATCCCAACTCGACGTTCCTCCCCACGACGGAAAACAACCGCGACGTCACCGCGCTCTGGAACAGGATGATGTTCTGGGGGACGGTGGTTTTCGTGATCGTCGAGACGATCCTCATCGTCACGATGATCAAGTACCGTCGCCGTCCGGGGGGCCCCGAGCCCCGTCACGTGCACGGCAACACGCTGATGGAAATCACGTGGACGCTGGCGCCGGCGCTGATTCTCGTCTTCATCGCGGTGCCGACGGTGCGCACGATTTTCCGCACGCAGGCCAAGGCGCCGGCCGAGTCGTTGCAGGTCGAGGTGATCGGGCACCAGTGGTGGTGGGAGTTCCGCTATCCCGAGTACGGGGTGACCACGGCGAACGAGCTGTACCTCCCGCAGGGGCGCCCGGTGAACTTCGCGCTGCGCACGGCCGACGTGCTGCATTCGTTCTGGATCCCGGCGCTGGCGGGGAAGCGCGACCTGATCTCGAACAAGACGAACTATCTCTGGTTCACGCCCGACTCCACGGGTGAGGCGGCGTTCAATGGGAGCTGCAACGAGTACTGCGGCTCGAGCCACGCCAACATGAAGTTCCGCGTGTTCACGGTGGCGCCGGCGGACTTCGATACGTGGGCGAAGCACCAGGCGGCCAACGCGGTCTTCCCGCCCCCCGTGGCCCCTGCTGCCGACACGGCGACCGTGCGCCCGGTGAGCAATCCGGCCCCGGCGGCGCAGGCCCCGGCTCCGACCCCGGCGGCAGCGACGACGCCCTGGCAGTTCCCGAGGGAGAAGATCCCCGCGCACGTGATCCCGCAGACGCCGATCCCGGCGGGGCTCACGATCGCCGACGCCGTGATCGCCGCGGGCGACCCGCAGCGCGGCTTCCAGACCTATTCGCGCTCGGCGTGCATCGGGTGCCACAAGATCCGCGGCAACCCCAGCTCCCTGGGGATCATCGGCCCTGACCTGACGCACGTCGGGTCGCGCTACACCATCGGCGGCGGGCTTTTCCCCAACGATGCGAAGCACCTGGCCCACTGGATCAAGAACGCGCGCAAGATGAAGCCCGGCTCGCTGATGCAGACGCTGGGCAAGGGTGAGCACGACCCGATCATGAACATCACGGTGGAGGCCGGCGGGTTGACCGACGACCAGATCGCCGACA
>DAIESF010000403.1 GCA_027346425.1 Gemmatimonadota bacterium
CGATGCAGATCCGATCGACTTCGAGCGGTTCGGGAATGATGACATGGTCAACAGATGCTGCCGTGAGCCGCCCCACCTGCGCCAGGTGCGCGGCTCCGGCCCACCCGCCACTCTCCTCGTCCACCGTCCCGCTGATCTCGACCGTCCCTGCCAGTGTCACCCCGGCGCGGTGAATGCACTCGGCGGCGAAGATGGCGGCGGCGATCCCTGCCTTCATGTCCGAGGCGCCTCGGCCGTAGATGCGACCGTCGCGCACCTCGCCCCCGAACGGGTCGACCGACCACCCCGCGCCGACCGGGACGACGTCCAAGTGTCCGTTGAGGTGGACGCACGGGCGGTCGAGCCGCCCGCGCTTGCGCCCGACGACGTTGACCCGCGGAAAGGCGGGCGAGTGCTCGGGACGGTCGGTGGCAGCGTAGTAGTCGATGGCGAAGCCCATGCGCCGCATCGTGTCGCCGAGGAACTGGGCGCACGGTTCGTACGCATCGCCCGGAGGATTGATGGTGGGGAAGCGAATGAGCGCCTGGGTGAGGGCGACGATCTCGTCGCGTGCCCCCTCCACCGCTCGCAGCACCGAGTCCCGCGCGGTAGGTTGTGCCATTCGCTTCGGCCGGCTCCGGTGATGAGATGAGGAGACAAATGTCGCAGTCGATGCTGCAGCGCGTGAGCCCCCGGCTGGGGCCGCCGAGTCGTGTGCCGTGGCGCGAGATGCGCCGGGGGGTGCGTCTGGCTGTGCTGGTGTGTGCCGCGACCCTTGGTGCCGCATGCGATGGCGCGGCGCAGCAGGCGGCGGGGAAGGCGGCCGCGGCGGTGAGCGGGCTCACCGCGGTAAGCGGACTCAAGGTGGGGCAGTTTACGCTGGGTGAACGCCCGACGGGGTGCACGGTGATCATCGCCGAGAAGGGGGCGGTGGCGGGGGTCGATGTGCGAGGGGCCGCGCCGGGGACGCGCGAGACCGACCTCCTCGACCCGGTCAACCTGGTGCCGATGGTGCATGCGATCGTCCTGGCGGGGGGGAGCGCCTTCGGGCTCGACGCGGCGAGCGGGGTGATGCGCTGGCTCGAAGAGCACGACATCGGTTTCGACGTGCGGGTGGCCAAGGTCCCGATCGTCCCGGCGGCCATCCTCTTCGACCTCGGGGTGGGGAACGCGAAGATTCGTCCCACCGCCGATTGCGGCTACAAGGCCGCTGCAGCGGCCACGAGCGGACCGGTCGTCGAGGGTGACGTGGGGGCCGGGGCCGGTGCCACGGTTGGCAAACTGTTGGGAGCAGGGCGGGCGATGAAGGGTGGCGTCGGGACGGCGTCGATCACCCTGTCCGACGGGCTCGTCGTCGCGGCGCTGGTGGCGGTAAACGCGGTGGGTGACGTGATCGACCCCAACACTGGGGCGGTCGAGGCCGGGGTGCGCACCGAGGACGGGAAGGGGCTCGCAGATGCGCGGAAGCTGTTGCGCGCCGGGGCAACGCGCCCGCGCGGGCGGGTGGGGGAGAACACCACCATTGGCGTCGTCGCCACCAACGCGCGCCTCACCAAGGCGCAGGCGAGCAAGGTGGCGCAGATGGCCCATGACGGGTACGCGCGCGCCATTGCGCCCGTGCACACGATGAATGACGGGGACACCATCTTCTCCCTCGCCACCGGGACTCTTGCGTCCGCTGGCGATGTCACGACGATCGGCGCCCTTGCCGCCGACGTGATGGCCGAGGCGATCGTGCGGGCGGTGCGAGCGTCGAAAGGGCTCCCAGGGTATCCGGCGGCGAAGGACCTCCAGTCCAAACGTTAGGTGCGCCAGTCGTGAATTCCCCGCTTCTCCTTCTCCTTGCGTATTCGGCCGTGATGGTCGCCCTCGGCGTGTACGTCGGGCGCCGGGTGAAGAACAGCGAGGGGTTCTTCGTCGCTGGTCGCGGGTTGGGCCCGGCGCTGGTCTTCTCGACCATGCTGGCGGCCAACATCGGCGCCGGCTCCACGGTGGGGGCGGCGGGGCTCGGCTACCGCGACGGGCTGGCCGCGTGGTGGTGGGTGGGAGCGGCGGCGGTGGGGTCGCTGGTGCAGGCGTTCTGGGTTGGGCCATTGATGCGGCGCGAGGCGGAGTCGCGCGGGCTCAAGACGCTCGGCGACTACCTGGAGGCGCGCTACTCCACCACCGTTCGCGTGATAGTCGCCGCGCTCATCTGGGTCGGGACGCTGGCGATCCTCGCCGGTCAGCTCATCGCCATGTCCACCCTCCTCACGGTGGTCGCCGGGCTTCCAAAGTGGGCCGGCTGTGTGCTGGGTGGAGTGGTCATGACAGCGTATTTCTCGGCCGGCGGGCTGTTGTCGAGCGCGTGGGTGAACCTGATGCAGCTGGCGGTACTGCTGGTCGGCTTTGCAGTGGCGCTCCCGGTCGCGCTGTCGAACGCGGGGGGATGGGACGCGGTGGTGGCGTCGGTGAATGCGGGGGCCGTCAACGCGCCCGCCCCCGGGGCCGGCTTCTGGAGCCTGTGGGAGAATGGCGCCTCGGGATGGAAGTACCTCGCCCTGCTGGGTCCAGCTTTCATCATCTCCCCCGGACTGCTCCAGAAGATCTTCGGCGCCCGCGACGACCGCGCGGTGCGCATCGGGACCGGGGCCAACGCGCTTGCCCTCCTCGCCTTCGCCTTCGTCCCCCCCGTGATGGGGATCATCGCCCGAGCGACCCACCCCGGGCTGGCGAGCGAGCAACTCGCCCTCCCCACGCTCCTGATGTACGATGTCCCCGTGGCGGTAGGGGCATTGGGGCTGGCGGCGTTGTTTTCGGCGGAGGTGAGCACCGCCGACGCCATCCTCTTCATGCTCTCCACCTCGCTGTCGCAGGACCTGTATCGGCGGTTCGTGAATCGCGCGGCGAGCGACGCCCAGGTATTGCGGGTGGCGCGCGGTGCCGCGGTGCTCGGCGGTACGCTCGGCGTCGCCCTGGCGCTGGTGGCACAGACGATCATCGGGACGCTCTCGTTCTTCTACAGCGTTTTGGGAGTCTGCCTCTTCGTCCCGGTGATGGCGGGATTGTTCGTCAGGCGCTTTCGCGCCGCCGAGGCGCTGGCGGCGATCGGCGGCGGGATGCTGGTGATGCTTGCGCTGCAGCTGACAGTTGGTCCCGGCGGCGCTCGGGGAGTCACCCCTGCCTTGGCGGGGGTGCTGACGTCAGTGGCAGTGGCAGTCGCGGCGCATCTCGTGATGCGACCGTCCACGCCGGCGGGCGACGGAAGAGGCGCGCGGTGAGGGTGACCCGCCGGCGCTCGCCGGCGCGCTCGCGCCGTCCAGCAGCAATTCAGACACGTGGAGCCATGGCATGATCGACAAGTTCCGGCTGGATGGCCGCGGTGTAGCGGTGGTGGGGGCGGGGTCGGGCATCGGCGAGGCAGTGGCCCGCGCCTGCGCCCAGCAGGGGGCGCGCGTGGCGTGCCTCGACGTGCGGGGAGCCGAGGGCGAGCGCGTGGCGCAGGCGATCGGCGAGAGTGGCGGCGTCGCGCATGCGCAGGCGGTGGATGTCGTCGACGGCGCGGCCACCCGCGCGGCGTTGGACGCAACGCGCGACCGGCTCGGTCGACTCGATGCGGTCGTCTGCACTCCAAGCATCAACGTGCGCAAGCCGATCCTGGCCTACACCGAGGACGAGCTGGACCGGGTGGTGCGCGTCAATGTAAAAGGGAACTTCAACGTGCTGCAGGCGGCGGGGCGCATCCTCACCGAGCAGCGCTCAGGGAACATCGTCCTCTTTTCATCGATCCGGTCGCAAGTGGTGGAACCAGGGCAGGCGGTTTATGCGGCCACCAAGGCGGCCATCGTGCAGATGGCGCGGACCGCGGCCGCCGAGTTCGCCCCGTTCGGCGTGCGCGTGAACGCGGTCGGCCCGGGAGTCGTCGAAACCCCGCTCACCGCCCCGATCAAGGCCAATGCGGAATGGTATGGGGCCTACGCGGCCAAAAGCGCGCTGCAGCGATGGGCGACCGCAGACGAGATGGCGTGGCCGACCGTCTTCCTGCTATCGGACGCGGCGAGCTACATCACCGGAACGGTGTTGTTTGTCGACGGGGGGTGGCTCGCTGTGGACGGGCGCTTCACGCCGCCCGGGATGGTGGGATAACACATGGCAGCAACCGTGGAACGCACGTTGATCGCGCCGGGCCTCACGATCTCCCGTGCCATCACTGGCCTCTGGCAGATCGCCGACATGGAGCGCGATGGGCGCGCGATCGACCTGCACACGACTGCCCAGGCGATGGCGCCCTACGCTGCTGCCGGCTTTACGACCTTCGACATGGCCGATCACTACGGATCGGCCGAGGTGGTGGCGGGGATCTATCGGGCACACGTGGCGTCGGATGCCGAGGTGCAACTCTTCACCAAATGGGTCCCGAAGCCCGGGCCCGTCACGCGCAACGACGTGCGGGCAGCCGTGGGACGCGCCCTCGAGCGGCTCCAGGGGCGCACGATCGACCTCATGCAATTTCACGCATGGACCTTCGCCGACCCGCGCTGGCTCGACGCGCTCTTCCTCCTCGACGAGTTGCGGCAGGAGGGGCTCATCCGGTATCTGGGGGTGACCAACTTCGACACCGCGCACCTACGCATCGCCCTCGCCAGCGGAATCCCGCTCGTGTCGAACCAGGTGAGCTACTCGCTCATCGACCGTCGCGCCGCGGGACGGATGACGGCGCTCTGCCTGGCGCACGACGTCAAGCTCCTGGCGTATGGAACGGTGCAGGGAGGGTTCCTCTCCGCGCGCTGGTTAGGCAAGCCGGAGCCCGA
>DAIESF010000446.1 GCA_027346425.1 Gemmatimonadota bacterium
CGCTCACCGCCAGGAGAAGGGCGAAGGCGAAGCAGAGGGCGAAGAGTCGCGAAACCGACCGGGCGATGAGCCCGGACTTCTCGAGAACCTCGTCGTAGGTGGTCACCCGCGACGGAACGACCAGCGGGTCGATCGCCGCAACCGTCGTGTGCAACGCGGCCTGCGCTGCCGCCGCGTCGCCCCGGTGCCGGAAGATCACGCTGGCCCATTGGGCGTCGTGCTGGGCGAGCGGGACGTAGACGGCGACCGGGCTCTTGTTGCGGGAGAATTCGTCGCCGTAGGTCACGTCTTCGACCACGCCGACCACGGTCCGCCACTGGTCGTTCCCAGTCTCCCCGGTCCCCGGGAGGCGAATGCGCTCTCCCACCGGCGATCTCCCGGGCCAGTATCGCTGGGCCATGGCGCGGCTCACGACGGCCACGCCGGGCTGGCCGGCGCGGTCGCCGTCGCCCAGGGCCCGCCCTTCGAGGGTGGCGATTCCCAACGTCTCCAGCGGCCCGAGCACCCCCTGCACCCACGCCCTCGCTTGCGCGCCAGTGGCATGACTGCGCCCGTCGCCGAACTCGACCATCCCGCTCGCGACGTCGCCCGCCCCGAGCCGGGCGCGCACGATGGTGTGCTCCACTTCCGGCCACGCCTGCATCCCTTGATAGAGTCGCTCCCAGAAGGCGCGCCGGGCATCGGTGGTGGGGTAACGCCCCCGGTCCGGTTCGATCGAAGTGGCGAGGAGGTTCTTCGTGTCGTAGCCCGGATTCAAGTTGGCGAGGCTGTGCGCAACGATGCCCGAGAGGACGCCGAAGAACATCAGCACCGTCACCGTGGCCACCTGCGTGGCGACGAGGGCGCGGGCGGTGCGGCCGGCGCGCCGGCCACCGGCGCGCGCGCCGCCGTCGCGCAGGACGTCGTTGAAGCGGGTGCTGGTGGCCCGCGCCGCCATCACCCCGCCCAGCGCGGCGATCGTCAGCGTGATGAAGCCGCCAGCCGCAAGGAGGGTCGCCCGGTCCATCCCCCACACCCACCAGAAGGCGAGGTTTCCCTCGAGGTTGGCGTGGGTCCACCGGTTGACGCTCTCCAGCCCCCACGCGGCCAGCGCCGTCGCCAACAGCCCGCTGGCGACGACGAGGACGACCGGTTCCCACAGCGCCTGCACCGCCAGCCGACCGCGCGAGGCGCCTAACGCCAGACGCACCGCCAGCTCGCGGGCCCGCTCGTTGGCGCGCGCCAACAGGAGGTTGGCCACGTTGACGCAGGCGAGGAGGAGGATGAGCGCGGCCATCAGGTTCAGGATCCCGAACACGTACGGCCCCTCGTCGCCCATCTGCGCCATCGGGAAGGTGCGCACCAGCACCTCGGGAGGGACGCCGGCCGAGTCGCTCGCCACGACCGGGCGATCGGCGCGGGCACGTCGCAACAGCGCCCGGAGCTCCCCGGCGGCACGCGCGCGCGTCGCCCCCTCGGCCAGGTGTCCGTAGGCGCTCACCGCGTACCGCCCGGGCTCGGTGGCGTTGCGCACCGCGCTGCCTAACGGGACCCACGCCTCGGCGGCCACCGGGAAGCCGAAGCCCGGGGGCATCACCCCGATCACCTCGGTGGAAACTCCGTTGAGGAGGACGTGCCGGTTGAGGATTGCCCGATCGCCGCCGAAGGCGAGCATCCACGTGCGGTGGCCCAGGACGATGACCGGCGCCGCGCCGGGCGACTCGTCGTCCGGGCGGAAGGGGCGCCCCAGCGCCGGCGGCGTGCGGGTGGCATCGAACATCGTCCACTCCACCGCCGTCGTCTCGATCACCCGCCGGGCGCTCGCCTCGTCGGCGCTCCCCATCACCACTTGGCGCGCGTCCCAGAGTCCCACGTCGCGCAACGTCGTGACCTGCGGGCGCATGCGCGCGAAGTCCGCAGCATCGAAACCCCCGACCAGCCCCTGGTCGACCTGTTGCACTCGCACGAGACTCGCGCCGTCGCTGAGCGGGAGCGGGCGCAACATCGCCGTGTACAGGAAGGAGAAGGTGAAGATGCTCACCCCCATCCCCCCGGCGAGGACGAACAGGGTGAGGAGGGTGAAGTACGGGGAACGGCGCAGGAGCCGTACGGCGTAGCGAACGTCCTGAAGATGGAACATGTCGGTGAGGGAAGGGCGGGTGCGCATGCGCTCGCGCAGTCCGTTGGCAAGCGCGTCGGTGAGCGCGGTGACAAGGCATCGGGCGACGCTCCATTCGCTCCGCTGTCGCGCCGCGCGCAATTGATCGGCGAAGGTCTCCTCGGCGTCGCGCCCGAAGTCGTCGCGAAAGGCGCGAGGCCAGGCGCGCAGGGCGACACGGTATGCGGCACGCAGCGCGCGCTCGAACACGTCGCCGCGTTTCATGGTGCGCTCGGGCGCGGGATGAGACGCGCGGCCTGGGCCGCGCTGACCAGCCTGGCGAGACGCATCGCCTCCGCAGCTGCAACCTGCCGTCCGAGCGGAGTCAGGGCGTAGTACCGGCGCCGCTCGTCATCGGAATCGTCGGTGTGACGTCGCTCGGTGGGTGTCACCAGCCCCGCCTGCACCAAGCGGTGGAGCGCGCGGTATAGCGTCCCTGTCTCCAGGGTGACCGCCCCGTCGCTGCGGGCCTCGGTCTCCTGGATGATGGCGTAGCCGTGGCGCTCGCCCGGGGCGAGGGTGAGGAGGATCTCGAACTCGACGGGGCGGAGCGGGAGATGCTCAGCGGGGGAGGGGCGGCGTTGCGTCATGCGGAGAACTACGTGCGCCACGCACATAGGTTTCAGGGCGCCCCTGTGGATGGACGCCAAGGGCGGTAGAATACCCTGCGCCGAGCACTGACCGGCGACATCGCTTTAGGCAGCGCCGCTCCCTCCTCATGGCCCCCTCGTCATGACTCGCGTCCGACTCGCACCCCACCTGTCACTTCTTGCGGCGCTCCTGTTCGCCGCGGTCCCGGCATCGCTCCGCGCGCAGGACAAGTCGTTGCACTGGAAGTCGGTCGCCGTCGAGGCGCACCTCGACAGTGCCGGCGTGCTGCGCGTGAGGGAGACCCAGGCGATGGTCTTCACCGGCGACTGGACCGGTGGCGAGCGCCGGTTCAACGTGCGGACAGGGCAGCGCTTCGAGCTCGACGGCCTGGTGCGGGTCGACAGCGCCACCGGGCGCGACGTGACGATGACCGGTGGCGACAACTCGGTGGTCGACGGTTTCGACTGGGGAGCATCGCGCACCCTCCGCTGGCGGAGCCGCCTCCCCGAGGACCCGCCCTTCGTCAATGCCGTGCGTACGTACCGCCTGGAGTACTCCTACTCCAACATCCTGGTCCCAACTGACGACAGCTACCGCCTAGACCACGACTTCGCCTTCGCCGACCGCGAGGGCCCGATCGAGGCCTACACGCTCAAGGTCACGCTCGACAAGGCGTGGCGGGCGCCGGCCGGGTTCACGGGCGAATTTGGCCCGCTGCGACTCGAGCCGGGCTTCGGTTTCACGGTCGACATCCCGCTGCAGTACGTCGGGGTCGGGCGCCCGGCGGGGGTGATCTTCGGCGCCGACTTCACCTCGCGCGCCGCGCTCGCCGGAGCCTTCGCCGTGGTGCTGCTCCTGATGGCGGCGCGTTTCATCCAGCGCGAGCGCTCGTTAGGGCGCTTCGCTCCCTCGGTCCCCACCGACGTCGTCAACGAAGACTGGCTGCGCCGGACAGTGCTGGGCTATCGCCCTGAAGTGGTCGGCGCGGCATGGGATGAAACGACCGGAGCCGCCGAGGTGACCGCCGTCCTCGCGCGGCTGGAGCAGGAGGGGAAGCTCAAGAGCCGGGTGGAGAACCAGAAGATCTGGGTCTTCTCGCGGAGCGTCCTCCACATGTCGCTACGCGTCGACCGCGACGAGCTGCGCGACTACGAGCGTGCGCTCGTCGACGGACTCTTCTTCGGCGGGCGCAAGGAGACCGACACCGACTCCATTAGGAAGCACTACTCCAGCTCGGGCTTCACCCCGTCGAGCAAGATCGAGGGGACGGTGAAGCAACTGGTGGATTCCATGGTGCGCGATGACGCAGCCGCTCCGGCGCCGAGCGGCCGCCCGACCGCCGCCCTGATCATCGGTGCGATCGCCCTGTATGCCATCACCGGGACCACCAGGAGTGGCGACATGCCCCTGGCCACGATCGGCGTCATCGCCTCGGCCATCTGGTACCTCGTGGCGATGCTCCCGCAGGCCCGCCTCTGGCGCGACCGCGTAGAGGGGGCGGCGGCGCATTCGCTGCGCTTCTTCGTCCCGATGGCAATCCTGGCCGGGGCCTTCCTCACGATCGTCGTGCAGGGGCGCTTCCGCGCCGGGATCCTGGTGCTTGCCACGCTCGCCGTCCTCATCGTGGCGCTGTGACGCAGCGTCCTCAATTCGGCGATGTGGCGCCACGGCCCCAAGCGGATGCAGCTGCGGCGCGAACTGGCCACGGCCCGCCGCTACTTCCGGCAGGAGCTGGCGAGCAAGGAGCCGCGCCTGCGCGACGAATGGTTCCCGTACCTCATCGCCTTCGGTCTCGCGCGGCAGATGGACAGCTGGTTCACCGCCTTCGGCGCGGCGCACGCCGCCACCAGCACCACGCGCTCGTCGAACTGGGGGGCGAGCTCGTCCGGGGGGAGCGTGTCGACCGGCGGGAACTCCAATTCTTGGTCCGGATTGGGTGGAGGGGGCGGCTTTGCCGGCGGCGGGTCGAGCGGGGCGTGGGTTGCCGCTGCCAGCTCGGTCGCCGCCGGCGTCTCCAAGCCCTCGTCCAGCAGTTCGGGTGGGTCGTCGAGCAGCGGCGGCTCCAGCTCGGGCGGGGGTGGCGGAGGCGGGGGGTAAGGGTGGGTCGATCGCCCGATTCGGGCATCGA
>DAIESF010000455.1 GCA_027346425.1 Gemmatimonadota bacterium
GCCGTTCCGGCGTGCCGAACGGCGTGTCCGGGGTGTCCGACGGAGGGGGCGCTAGGCCCCCGCGCCGCGCTCCACGTCGGCGAGCACGCGCTCGAGGCGCTGCCGGACGTCGACGGCCATGTCGTGTATGTCGGAGCGCCCCGTCAGTTGCAGCGCCTCGACCGGGTCCATGGCGGTGACCACGCTCGTCCCCTCGGCGTCGCCGGCGTAGACCACGATGTTGCAGGGGAGGAGGAGGCCGATATCGCGCTCGGCGCTCAGCGCCTTGTAGGCCAGCGGCGGATTGCACGCCCCGAGGATGACGTACGGACGAAAGTCGACATCGAGTTTCGTCTTCATCGTGGCCCGGACGTCGATCTCGGTCAGGACGCCAAACCCCTCGCGCGCCAGCGCTTCGCGGGTGCGGGTGACCGCCTCGTCGTAGGCCAGGGGGACGGTCACCCCCAGTCCGTAGCGAGTCGTCTGCTGTACCATGGGTACCTCCGGGTGGTGGGTCGGACGCCCCGCGTGACGGGGACGGGTGGCTGTCAGAATATTACTGAGTGAGTATATTATGGTCCAGCAGTCCGAATGCCTGTGGCTTCCGTGGTGCTGCGAAGGAGAAGACGACATGGCCAAGTCGATGTCCCCCGAATTGCTCACCCTGGTGGCGGAGCGCTTCAAGGCGCTCGCCGACCCGGCCCGCCTGCGACTGTTGAACGCCCTGCGCCCCGGCGAGATGGCGGTGGGCGACCTGGTGGAGGCGACCGACCTCTCGCAGGCCAACGTCTCCAAGCATCTGGCGCAGCTGCACACCCTCGGGTTCGTGCGGCGCCGCAAGGAAGGGCTGTTCGTGTTCTACTCGCTGATGGACAAGGACATCTTCCGCCTCTGCGACGTGATGTGCGGGCGCATCGAGGCCGAACTGAAGGACCGCGAGAAGCTGCTGCGCCCAGTGGGGTGACCGCGCGGGGCGGTGAGGGGGCCGCCGTTGCGACGGACGGAGCGGGACGCCATCGTTCGGCGGCGCCCAGGCGCTCCCTCGTACCGGCCTCCATGGACTTCCTTCATTCCAAGCAGCAGCGCGCGGCGCTGATCATCGTCCTGCTGGGCATCGCGATCCTCATCGCCATCGCCCCGTTTGCCTCGGGGCTCCTCGGGGCCGCCGTACTGTACGTGATGTGTGCCCCGGTGTACCAGCGCCTCCACCGCGTGATGAACACCGACCTCGCCGCGGCCATCACGCTCATCGCCGCCATCATCGGGATCGCCCTCCCGGTCGCGTGGATCATCTTCCTGGCCGCGGACCAACTCCCGGATGCGCTCCGGAGCGCGCAGCAGAGCGACGTGATCCAGAGCCTGTCGGTGATTCGCATTGGTCGCATCCAGATCGGGACCGAGATCGCGAAGGCGAGCGGGACCTTCATCCAGTGGCTGTCGCGGCAGGCGTTCGGCTTCGTGGGCGGGGCGGCCAAGGCGACGCTGAACCTGGTCATCTCGTTCTTCGCCCTGTACTACATGCTCGTCTCTTCCGAGACGTCGTGGCGCGTCTTCCGGCGCGTCCTCCCGTTTTCCGAGGCGACGGCCGACGAGTTGCGCACGCGCTTCTACAGCGTGACACACGCCACGTTGCTGGGGACGGCGCTGACCGCCACGCTGCAGGGAACGATCATCGGCGCCGGCTTCCGTCTCGTTGGCCTCCCCAACGCGGCGCTGTGGGGAGTGGTGACCGGTTTCGCCTCGATCCTCCCCGTGCTGGGGAGCGCCCTCGTCTGGCTCCCGGGGACGCTCGTCCTCGTGGCCCAGCAGCGCTACGGCGCGGCGTCGGCACTCTTCGCCATCGGCGCGGTCCTGGCCAGCAACATCGACAACGTGATTCGCCCGATCGTCTTCCGGCGCGTCTCCAACATCCATCCGCTCATCACCCTCGTCGGCGCCTTCGCCGGCGTCGCCTACTTCGGATTGTTAGGAGTCCTGCTCGGCCCGCTGGCGATCCAGTACTTCTTCGTCCTGCTGCGCCTCTACCGCGAGGAGTACATCGACTTCAGCGTGACGCGCACCATGGAGATGAAGATCCCGTATCCGCTGGCCGACCCGACACACGAGCGGGTGGATGGGGCGGAGGTCGGGGAGGGGGCGGGGCGATAGCGCGACCCGAGACGGGAGCGGCGACGCGTGCCGCGCGTCACCTGTCCCGTCTCCCGCCCTAGTCCCGCCGCAGCAGCTCCAGGAACCCGTCCGCTGTGACCGGCTCGGAGAAGAGCGTCCCCTGGCCGTACTCGCACTTGAAGCGAAGGAGCTCGGCCAGCTGCTCCTCCCGTTCGATCCCCTCGGCCACGGTGCGGAGGCGCTTGAGTTTCCCCAGCGCGACAATGGCCCGCGTGGCGGCGTGTTCCTCGGGACGGCGCGTCACCTGGCTGATGTAGCTGCGGTCGATCTTGAGGATGTCGACCGGGATGTCGGCTGGGTCGCCTAACGACGCGGAGCGCGAGCCGTAATCGTCGATCGCGATCCGCACGCCAAGCGCTCGCACCTGCCGCAGGCGGTTGAGGGCGTCGGTCATGCTTCGGGCCAACCCCCCTTCGGAAATCTCGAGCACCAGCCGATGCGGCTCGATCGCGCTGTCGCGCAGCGCCGAGGCGACGTCGTCGACGAAGCGTGGGTGCAGCAGCTGGCGGGGGGTGATGTTGACGGTGACGGTGAGCGAACGGTCGGGGCCGATGGTGTCCTGCCACGTCTTCGCCTGCCGGCACGCCTCGCGGAGGATCCAGCGCCCGAGCGGGACAATGAGCCCCGTCTCCTCGGCCACCGGGATGAAGGCGGCGGCCGGGATGAGGCCGCGTCCGCGGTGGTTCCAGCGCACCAGCGCCTCCACCCCAGCGATGCGTCGTGAGCGGAGGATGACGATCGGCTGGTAGACGAGGGAGAAGTCGCCGGACTCGATCGCCTTGCGAAGGTCCTCCTCCAACCGCGAATGGGCAAGGGCCGGCTCGTGGACGCGCGGATCGAAGAGTTCGCACGCGCCGCGTCCGCGCCGTCGCGCGGCGCGGAGCGCCACGTCGGCGTGACGCAGGACGTCGTCGACCGAGTCCTCGGGCATGGCGCTGGCAATCCCGAGGTTGGCGTTGCCGAGGAACTCCTTCCCCTCGGCATGGAGTGGCGCGGCGAACGCCTGTCCGATGCGGTCGGCGACCTGCACGAAATTGGATTCGTCGGTCATGTCCTCGAGCAGGATCGCGAATCGCGCCCCTTCCACGCGCCCGGCCGAGTCGGAGGAGCGCAGGACCGTGGTGAGTCGGTTCGAGGCGGCGAGGATCACCCGTTCGAGCTCGTGGATCGTCGCCCGCACCCCTCCGGCGCGGAAGTCGTCGAACTCGAGGTAGAGGACCGCCAGCGGCAATTGCAGCCGATGCGCGCGGGCGAGTGCGTGCTCGGCGCGATCGCGGAACAGCGCGCGCGATGCGAGGCCGGTGAGCGGATCGCGCAGCGTCTCCACCCCCACGGCCGTCACGTCGCGCGGGGGGGCCTCGCGCAGGGCGATCACCACGCAGCGGTCTGCGGGGGCGTCGGCGAGACGCGTTGCCGTGCACTCTGCCTCGAGCCAGCTCCCGTCGGCACGACGCACTCGCCAGCGCTGCGGCAGGTGCAGCTCGGCACCGTCGGCGACGCGTTCCAGCGCTAGGGTCGCCTCGGCCACGACGTCCTCGTGGATGAGACTCGCGACGCGTCGAGTGCGGAGCTGTTCAGGCGACCAACCCAGCACGCGTTCCGCGCCCCGGCTGGCGATTGCGATCACGCCATCGCGCCCCGCGATAAGCACCGCGTCGGAGAGCTTGGAGAGGAAGACTTCTTCGTTCATGGCTTGGGGCAAGACGTCCGGGAAGTCGGTTCGGGAGGGGCCGTGCGCCAAAGCCACTCGAGACCGGCGGATCCGTAGGATGACGAGGGTGACCGTAACCGTCAGGACAGTGGCGCCCACGACGAGCGCCGCCGATTCCGGGGTCACGCAACCCTCGGCTGGTGTGAAGACTCGGGTATTTCCTGCACGACGGCCTGTGGGGAAAGGACGCTCATCGGAGTGTCGGCGTTGCAGATGGCATTCCTGAGGCGCACCTCAGCGGTAGTTTGGTGGTATAAGCGCCCATCCCATCACCTGGTCACTCCGTGCCATCCTGGCTCACGCAACTCCAGTTCCACTCGCCCTGGATCCTGCTGGCCCTCCTCCTCCTCCCGGTATGGTGGTGGTGGCGCCGGCGCCGCCAACCGCCGGCGATCGTCTTCTCCCGGGTGGGGCTGCTGGCGCAGGGGCCGCGGTCCGGCGTGTGGATCTCGCGCGCCATCATGGGGTTGCGCACCGTGGCCCTGGCCGGGCTGGTGGTGGCGATGGCCCGGCCGCGAATGGCCG
>DAIESF010000464.1 GCA_027346425.1 Gemmatimonadota bacterium
TCGTACACCAGTTCCTGCGTGCGCCCCACCGCGAAGGCAGGAATCAGGAGCTTACCGCCGCGGGCCGCAGTCTGCGCGACGATCTCCGCCAAGCGCGCCTGCGCGTCCTCGAACGGGGGGTGGTCCCGATTCCCATACGTGGATTCCATGATCACCACGTCCGCACCCACCGGCGCCTCGGGATCACGAATGATGGGGAGTCCGGAACGCCCGATGTCTCCCGAGAAGACCAGGCGGCGCTTCTTCCCCTCCTCCTCGTACTCCAGGATGACCGATGCCGACCCCAGGATATGCCCGGCTTCCACGAAGGTCAGGTGCATCCCGGGGAGGACCTCCACCCGCTTCTTGAACGGCACCGACACCATGTGCTCGATCGTCCGCGCCGCATCGCGCATCGTGTAGAGCGGCTCGAAGTGCTCCTTGTTTCTCCGGGTTAGGTACTCGGCGTCCTTTTCCTGGATATGGGCCGAATCCGCCAGCATGATCGCCGACAGGTCACGCGTCGCCGGCGTCGACCAGATGGTGTTCGTGTACCCTTCCTTCACCAGCAGCGGAAGGCGCCCCGCGTGGTCGATATGGGCGTGCGACAGTATGACGGCGTCAAGTTCCGCGACAGGGAGAGGCAGGTGTCGGTTCTTCGCCTCCGTCTCCGCTCGTCGCCCCTGAAAGAGTCCCAGATCGAGCGCCAGCGTCTTGCCATTGACCCGCAGGATGTGACAGGATCCCGTCACCTCGCGCGCCGCACCAGCGAATTCGATTTCCACGGGAACGTCCTTGGCTTCCCTGTTCGTGTCGCACGGGGATCGTGCCGACGCCGGGTATTCTGTCGTGGGCGCGAAATTAGTAGTTTGGCGGGCATGCACACCACCCCTATCGAGCCCTCCATCACGATCGTCCGGCACCCGCTCATACAGCATAAGCTCACGCTGCTGCGCGATCGCCGCACACCGAAGAAGATCTTCAAGGAACTGGTTGACGAGATTGCGATGCTGATGGCCTACGAGGCCACGGCCACGCTCTCCCTCGACGAGATCGTGGTTCAGACACCGCTCGAGCAGGCCGCG
The DNA here is from genome assembly GCA_027346425.1 of Gemmatimonadota bacterium. GTDB lineage: Bacteria > Gemmatimonadota > Gemmatimonadetes > Gemmatimonadales > Gemmatimonadaceae > SCN-70-22. Next base: position 1,065 of record DAIESF010000464.1, read on the forward strand.
GGGTGGCAGGTCAGCGGAAAGAAGCTCACCCTCGTCCCGATTCTGCGCGCGGGATTGGGCATGGTCGAAGGAATCCTGCGCCTGGTCCCCTCCGCGAGGGTCGGCCACATCGGACTGTATCGCGATCACGACACGCTCGAGCCGGTGGACTATTACTTCAAGGTTCCGGGCGATGCAGCAGAGCGCGACTTCTTTCTCCTCGACCCGATGCTCGCCACCGGCGGCAGCGCAGTCTCCGCCATCGATTCACTCAAGCGCACGGGAGCCACGCGAATTCGCTTCCTCTGCTTGGTCGCCGCACCCGAGGGCGTGAGACGCGTACAAGCCGCGCACCCCGACGTCCCGATCTACTGCGCCGCACTTGATCGCGAACTCAACGCGCACGGTTACATCCTTCCCGGACTCGGCGACGCCGGCGATCGCCTGTTCGGCACGCGCTGACGCGCCCCCGCACCGGCTTCCGGTGCTCCCACTACACCATCGGTGAACGATGCTCGTGCACCGAGCATGGCGTTGCTCGGTCTCACGGCAGCTGGCGACTACTGGGCAAATCGTCTCTTGTTCGCAATCACGAGCATCACTACATTGCGCCCGATTCCGGGATCCGCCGCGCCGATCACCTGCGACTTGGTCGTTGATGCTCATCAATCTGCTGCCGGACTTTTTCGCAGTCCTCAACAGCACCGATCGAGTCGCCGCGTACCAACAGTACTTCGAGTCGCATCGCGCCAGGCTCTCCGCCTATTGGCACAACTACGTCTTCGACCCCGATAGCGAGCACTTCCTCGACGTCGTGCGCATGACGGCCCAGGCGGATCGATCCGACCTGCGCGCCATGCTGGAGCGCACCGATGTCGTCTCGCTCGCACGGGAAACCGAGGCGCGTTGCGCGGAGTTGTTAGGCACCGACGTCGACCTCGACGTGATCCTCATGGTCGGCGTCGGGGGCGCCAATGCCGGTGAGCTCGTGGTCGCAGGTCGCGGCATGGCCTTTGTCTGCCTCGAGCACTTCACCGGTGTCGCCAATCCCGACACACAGGGCCTCGGCCTCGACCCTGAGCTCATCCCGCTCTGGCTTGCGCACGAAATCGCCCACGCGGTCCGGTACACCTCGCCCACGAGCCGGAGCGAGATGCGCCAGCTGATCGACGAGGCCGACGGCTACTACTCCTACTGGGAGACTGGCCGCCGTGCCTCGGTTCGCGAACTCCTCGCCAATGAGGGGCTCGCCATCGGCGTCTCGCGGCTCGTCAGCCCCGGGCACGCCGCGTGGGAGTACTACGGCTATGGCCGCCGGCAGTACGCGCGAATCCGCGAACTCGAGTCACACATCGCCCGCGTAGTCTCCCAGGAATTCGACCATCGCGCCCTGGGGCTGCGGCTCCGCTACCTCATGGGCGGCACCGGTGACGACGCCCGCACCATCGACCGGGTCGTGATCCCCGAACGCGCGGGCTACTACATCGGCGCTCGCATGGTGGAGGCCGCTATCGAACAGCGTGGCGCCGCATGGGCCATCCGTGCCTCCGCCGAGGAGATCCTCGACGTCGCCCGGACCACGGCTGCCAGCGCCTAACGCGTCACTTCCCGACGCAGAACGACCGAAACACGCGGTCCAGTACGTCCTCCACGTCGACACTCCCGATCAGCTCGTCCAGCGCGTGCGTCGCGCTGCGCACGTGCACCGCGGCAACCGAGGCCGGGAGCACCTCCTGCTGCCAGAGCGAGCGGAAAAGCTCCAGCTCGCGGAGCGCCTCAGAGAGCGCCTCCCGATGACGCGCGCGCGTCACGATCGGGTACTCCGAGTGCATCGCGCCCACCGAGCGCACCAACTCGACCTCAATGGCGTGCAGCAGCTCGTCGAGTCCCTGACGGCTCGCCGCACTCACCGCCACGCCTCCCATCAAGCTTCCACTCGACCGCACCGCCGCGGCCGAATCGCGGGCGCTGGCGCGGTCGCTCTTCGTCAAGACGGGAATCCGCCTGCCGCTCCCCAGTGCCGCCACTCGCACCATCCCCTCCTCGAGCCCGGCTATTGATTCCGCGCACACCAGGATGACATGTGCGTCACGGATATGCCGCTCGCTGACCTCGATCCCCAGACGCTCCACGATGTCTGCCGTGTCGTCGCGCAATCCCGCCGTATCCACCAGACGAAGCGGCCAGGCGCCGGCCTCGACGCGAGCCTCGATGGCGTCGCGTGTCGTTCCCGGGATCTCCGTGACGATCGCTCGCGTCTCCCCGAGCAGGGCATTGAACAGCGACGACTTGCCAGCATTCGGAGCCCCGGCAATCACGACCAGTGCCCCATCGCGCGCAACCTCGCCCAAGGGAACCGTCGCCAGCAGATGCCGAAGCGCCGAGCATACCTCATCCACGGTCGACGCGATCACGTCACGCGCAATAGGGCCGTCGTCTTCCTCCGGAAAATCGATGTCGTACGCGAGGAGTGCCTCGATCTGCAACACGCGATCGCGCAGCATCGCCAACTGATTGGACAACCCCCCATCCAGTTGGCGCACCGCCGCGCGCCGCAGGGCATGCGTTCGCGCATCGACGAGGTCTGCGACCGCCTCCGCTTGCAGCAGGTCGAGCTTCCCATTGAGGACCGCCCGCTGCGTGAACTCCCCCGGATCGGCTGGCCGCGTCCCCAGATGGCTCAGCGCCTCGAGGATCGCCGTCGAGACGGCCACACCACCGTGGCAGGAGATCTCCACCATCGGCTCGCCCGTATATGAATGCGGTGCATCGAACCGGGTCACCAACCCACGATCGATCACACTGCCATCGCGAGGATCACGAATCGCGCACAACGTTACCTGACGCGCCATCGTGGGCCATGGCGCAATCATGCGCGCTGCAATCAGATGCGACGCACCCCCGCTCAGGCGCACGATCGCGATCGCGCCACGCCCGGCGGGGGTGCTCAGCGCTGCGATGGTGTCATCGCGAACCAGCATCGCTTGTCTCGTTGTCTCAGCCACCAGCTGGCGCGCCTGCTCTACCCTTTCTTCCCTCCTCCGGCCTTCCCGCGCTCATTCGCGATCAACCATTGCTGGGGAATCGCCGCCACGTTCTGGATCGCGTAGTACAGGTTGAGCCCCGACGCGAAGTTGGCGAAGAGGAAGGTCATCATCACCGGGAAGATGTAGAGCATCATCTTCGCCTGGGGGTTGGGTGGCGCATTCCGCATCCCGACCCACGAGAGCACGAACATCGACACGCCCATCAGGAGCGGAACGATGTAGAACGGATCCTTGATCGAGATGTCCGCCAGCCAGAGGAACGGGACCCCCCGGAACTCAATCGTGTTCTGGAACACGAAGAAGAGCGCGAACAGCACCGGCATCGGCAACAGGAGCGGCAGGCACCCGGCAAACGTGCTGAACGGGCTCATGTCGTGCTCCTTGTACACCCGCATCATTTCGGACTGCATCTTCTGCGGGTCCGCCTTGTACCGTTTCTGGATGTCGTTCAGCTCCGGCTGGATGCGTTGCATCTTCATGCTCGAGCGCATCGCCCCGTGATTCAGCGGCCAGAGAATCAGGCGCACGGCAACGCCGAAGATCACCAGGAGCCAGCCGTAGTCAAGCTTGAGCGTTGCCTTCATCCACAGCAGGATGCGCATCACGAGCGTCGCGAACGGCTGCACCACCCCCTGCAACCACCCGCCATATGGATTCGAGTTCTCGAACTCCCGCCCCATGGCTTGCAGGCGCTTGTACTGCTGCGGCCCCGTGAACAGGTCGAAGCGGAAGGCTCCGTTGTTCAGGCGCACGACGATCGTCCCGTTCGCCGAGGTGGCCGCCCGGCTCACCCGCGGTCCGCCAACGGCGTTCGCCTCCGCGAAGCTGTCGTCGCCATCCGGCGCCAGCACGCCCACGATGAAGTACTTCGACTTGGCTGCCGCCCAGCTTAGCGGTCCAGCGACCAGCTTCCGCTCCCCGGGATCCAGACTGCGAAACGCAATGCCTTCGGCATTCCGTGTGCGAGGCTTGATCGCGTACGCAAAATGATTCTGGTCATCCGCCGAGTCGGCCTCGAACGAATGGAAGGTGGTCGGCAAGTCGATCAGGACAAACCGTGCGGCATTGCCGCTGGCATCGGCCCCGACCGTCCCCTCCACTCGGGTCACAAACGAGTCCGGAACGATGGTGTACTTCAGTTGGATCGTCCGCCCCGCCGCAGTACCGCTATATGACAGCACCGTCGCACCTGTCGTGGTGCTCGACCGCTCAACCGAAAAAGGCACCGTGCCTAACGACACCGTGTCCATCGCGCCCAGCACACGATATCCAATGAGGGGATGCCCCCCCGAGGAGATCGACACACTGGTGTGGACCTTATCCAGCGCCCGGAAGCCCGGCAGGTTCACCTCGATAGGCGCGGCGCCGATGTTCGAGAAGATGAACCGCGCCGAGTCGCCCGAGACGACCGTCGATTCAGGGCGCACGATCCCGGGTGCTGCAATACCAGGCGAAGGAGGCGCCGCCATCGAATCACCCGCAGCCCTGTCTTTCTCCTGCCCTCCGGCCGCCGCTGCCACGGCAGCCGATGTTCCCGGGGGTGAAGCCACAGGGGCGCTGGCCCCGGGTTGTGCGCCAGTCGCGGGAAGCGGTACCGGCTTGGTAGTTGGAAACAGCTTCGGCGTTAGGATGATGACGATAGCGACGAGCGCCAAAGCAAGGACCGTGCGTTTATCCATCGCGGAGAGAATGTCTCAGGGCACAGGGTCAAACCCGCCGGGATGCAGCGGATGACATCGGTCAATCCGCCGCGCCGCAAGGTACGAACCACGCACGGCACCATGGCGCTGGAGTGCCTCAATGGCGTACTGCGAGCACGTCGGGTAGAAGCGACAAACAGCTGGCAAGAGCGGGCCCAGAAACATCTGGTACGCGCGCACGAGCGCAATGAGGATGTGGCGCATCTTGTGACTCTCTACGCTCCCCCTGGGTCCGCACGACGCAGCCGGTGGAGCACCTGCTCCAGCTCCCCGCGCAACCGCTCGACCGTAGCATCATACGCAGCGCGTTGCGCCCAGATTACCAGGTCGACCGGAACATTCGACGGCAGGATCATTACACGGACCAACTCACGCAGACGTCGCTTCAGTCGATTGCGATCGACCGCGCTGTGCCGATGTCGTGGCACCACGATGCCGACTCGCAGCTGTGCATGAGGGGAAGTACTCGTCCGAACCAGTAAGGCGTTCGTTCGGAGAGCCTTCCCCTCTAGTCGAATGCGCTCGAGATCCGTACGCCGCGTAATGCGCGCAGCGCGCGGGAACCGGTGCAGGCTACGC
>DAIESF010000478.1 GCA_027346425.1 Gemmatimonadota bacterium
CGCGAGGTGCGCGACGGTGCCACGAAACGAAGGCTATGGTACGCCGAGTGGACCCCCTTCTACCCCGGGCGCGAGCGCGATGCCACGTTGTATGAGGTGATCCCCGAACGGGCCGAGGTGGTGAGCCCTGGCGACGGGATTACCGGCGACACGATCACCTGGGCGACGCCGACCGTCCGCTTCCCTCGGCGCGTCAGGCGCTGAACGCGCCAGCTCGGCGCGCCGCATTCACGAAACACTCTCACTCGAAGCCGACATGTCGAAGCTGGACTGGAGCTACCTGCGCCCTGGTTGAACCACCTGCGCCAAGACCCAGGAGTTCCTGGGACGGAAGCAGGTCGCGCTCGGTGAGGTGGAAGACGCGAAGAAGAAGCGTTACGACGCCGAGGCAGTGAAGGCAGTATTGAAAGGAGTGGACGAGATCTACTCGATGAAGGGGAAACGGTTCGTGCACCTGCGGCTCAAGAAGGACAAGCCGTCGCAGGAGGAGATCCACGCGGCAATCCTGGGCCCCTTCGGGACACTGCGTGCGCCGGCACTGCGCAAGGGGCGCACGCTCATTGTGGGGTTCGACGAGGCGACGTACGAGAAGCTCCTGAAATGAACGCTGCACCCGAGTCCCGATGACGATCCGATCTTTGCACCTGCTGGGCGCCGGCGCCGTGCTGCTGGCGGCCACGTTGGCGCCGGCGCCGCGCTTCACCCCCGTGCAGCCGGCGCTGTTCGCCGCCGGCGGCACGCTCACCAATGCCTGGGGTGACTTTGACGGCGATGGCGACGCCGACCTGTTCGTGGGGTTCAATGGTGTTCCCAACCGCCTGTACCGCAATGATGCGGGGACCTTCACCGAAGTTGCCGCAGCGTCAGGCGTCGCCGATGCGCGAGCGACGCGCGCGGTGGCGTGGGGCGACTTTGACGCGGACGGCGATCCCGACCTGCTGGTCGGCTTCACCCCGGGCCAAGGCGGGGTGCTGCGCCTGTATCGCAACGATGGCGGGCACTTCGTCGCGGTCACGCTCGAGGCCGGGGTGACCGTCGATTCCGGGGCGGTGCGGCAGCCGGCGTTTGTCGATTTCGATGGCGACGGCGATCTCGACCTCTATGTCGCGTTTCGCGACAGGGCGAACATCCTGTTCCGCAACGATGCCGGGCATTTCACCGACGTCGCCCGCGACGTCGGCCTCGCCGACGGGCGCAGGAGCGTCGGCGGCGTCTGGTTCGACTTCGATGCAGACGGTGACCTGGACCTGTACCAGGCAAACATGGATGGCGATGCCAATGCGCTCTGGAAGAATGAGGGCGGGCACTTTACCGACGTTGCGGCCGAGGCGGGGGTGGCGTGGGGAGGGCGCACGCCGGCTGACAAGGAGAATGGAACGGTGCGCAGCTGCGCCGCCGACGTGAACAACGATGGGCGACTCGACCTCGTGACTGCCAACTATGGTAGGAACGGCCTTTTCATCAATCGGGGCGACGGGCACTTCGACGACGTGAGCGCGGCGTGGGGCGTAGACGTCGATGCGCGCTTCGACACCTGCACGCTGGATGACTTCGACAACGACGGACGCGTGGACCTGTACGTGAATGGGACGGTCACGGGAGGGAAGAGCTACCGCGACTTCCTCTACCGCAACACCGGCTCGCGGTTCGCGGATGTGACCCCGGATTCGCTGAAGGCGTTGGAGAGTGACCACGGCGCGCAGTGGCACGACTTCGACCGCGATGGCGACGCCGACCTGGCGCTCACCGGCGCGCAGCCGACAGGGATGCACTACGTCCTGCGAAACGACCTCTCGCCAGCTGACGCCGGGCGCTCCCTGAGCGTGCGCGTCGTCGACGACCACGGGCGCGCGACTCGCGCCGGGTCGATCGTGCGCCTCTCCCGTGGTGGCAAACCGCTGGGTGCCTACCTCGTCGATGGCGGCTCGGGCTACGACGCGCAGAACGACATTCCGTTGCACATCGGCCTCGGCGCAACGGAGGCAGTAGACCTCGAGGTGCTGGCCCCGGCCGCCAGGGGTGGGGCGCGCAAGCGCATTCGCAACGTCAAGGTGGCCGAGTGGGTCGGCCGAACGATGGAGATCCGCGTCCCGTGAGCGATGGCATGAGCAGCGTCGTCATCACCGTTGGCCCCCTGCGCTTCACTGCGAAGTTCGAGGAGGAAAAAGCGCCGGCCACCTGCGCCGCCTTCCGCGCTCGCCTCCCCTTCGAGAGCGACCTGATCCAGGCGCGCTGGAGCGGCGAGTCTGCGTGGTCGCCGTTAGGCGATTTCCAGCTCGGCGTGCCGATGGAGAATGCCACGAGTCATCCGTCGCGGGGGGATATCCTCTTTTACCAAGCGGCGGCGAGCGAGTCGGAGATCCTCTTTCCATACGGGAGCACGAGCTTCGCCAGCAAGGTGGGGCAGCTGGCGGGAAACCACATGCTCACGCTCACCTCGGGGCACGGTCTCCTCCCGGAGTTAGGGCGCCTGGTGCTCTGGGAGGGGGCGCAGCGCATCCGTTTCGAGCTGGATGCGGCAGACGAAACGCGCATCGAGGGGGGCGCCTAGCCCCGATTCGCAATGCGGGGGCGACGCCCTCCAGCGGGCCCAGTCCAGGCTCTACACGACGCCGGCCGATTCCTTGCGCGGTGCCGGACGCTCGAGTTCGTCATCTCTCACGCTCGCGTCCAACCCTTCGCGCTCCCGGTGTGTCCAACGCCGTAGCCCCACCCGGACGGGTGGGGGGAACCCGGATCGTAATCCAGAAGTAATCAACAGGCTCTGGCCCACTACCGGCCGAGCCCCGCATTGTGCCGCACCCCAACCGATCGAGTGCAGGAAGATGCGACTCCCCCCAAGCCGCCCGCTCCTGATTGTCGCCGTCGTGATCGCCCTTGGCATCCCCGGCGCCTGGCTCCTCGCCCGTGACTCGGCGACCGACGATCCGGCCGTCGTGGCGACGGTCAAGCGCGGCGCGTTCAGGGTGATGGTCACCACCGCCGGCGAGCTGCGCGCGCGCAAGTTCGTCCAGATCCAGGGGCCGGCCAACGCCCAGCAGGCGGAGGCCTACCAGATGAAGATCTCGAGCATCGTCCCCGAAGGGACGGTGGTGAAGGAGGGCGACGTGGTCGCCGAACTCGATCGCTCCACACTGGCCGCCAAGATGTCGGAGGTGGGGACGGCGTTGCAGAAGGCCGAAGCGCAGTACGAGCAGGCCATGCTCGACTCCACGCTCAACCTCTCCAAGGCGCGCGAGGACATGCGAACCATGGAGCTCGCGTTGGAGGAGAAGCGGCTGGCCAAGGAACAGGCGGTCTACGAGGCGCCGACGGTCAAGCGGCAGGCGGAGATCGACCTTGAAAAGGCGACCCGTGCCCTGGCCCAGGCCAAGATGGACTACAAGACGAAGACCGAGCAGGCGCAAGCCAAGATGCGCGAGGTGGGCGCCGACCTCGAACGGCAGCGCAACCGGATGAAGATCGTGCAGGACGTGATGCAGGGATTCACCATCAAGGCGCCGGCCGCCGGAATGGTGATCTACGTGAAGGAATGGAACGGGCGGAAGAAGACGGCGGGATCGCAGATCAACCCCTGGGATCCGACCGTTGCCACACTCCCCGACCTGTCGCAGATGGAGTCGATCACCTACGTCAACGAAATCGACGTGCGGAAGATCGCCACGGGACAGCCGGTCCTGATCTCGCTCGACGCAGATCCGAGCAAGCGCCTACCCGGCAAGGTGACCAGCGTGGCAAACGTCGGAGAACAGCGTCCCAATGCCGACGCCAAGGTCTTCGAGGTCAAGGTGCTGGTCGAGCAGGCCGACACGACCCTTCGCCCGGGGATGACGACGAGCAATGCGGTGGAGACCTTGGAGGTCAAGGACGCGCTCTTCGTCCCACTCGAAGCGGTGGTGAACGAAGGGGGCGTCGCCTTCGTCTTCAAGCGCGCCGGGAGCGGGGTGACGCGGCAGGAGGTGGAGGTCGGGGCCATGAACGACGACGAGGTCATCATCAAGCGCGGTCTCGCCGAGGGCGATCGCGTCCTGCTGTCGCCGCCGTCCGATGCCGCGCAACTCGAGACGATACGTCTCCCCGGTTCGGGAAATGTGCCCAAGGCCGGGATGGGTGACAGCGCTGTCCCCGCCCGCCCGGTCCCGGTGCGCCCAGGGGCGGCGCCCCAACCGACTGCACCGAGCGGGGCGCCCCGTCAGTCGCAACTGGCACCGTCCGCCGCTCGCAAGGGCTAGCACCCGTGCCACTCGGTTACCCGACCTGGCGCGACGCGCGACAGCAGGTCGTTGCGCACGCCGCCTTCAGCATGCGCACCGCCATCGAGGCGGTCGGGCACAACAAGCTCCGTGCCGGACTCACCTCGCTCGGCATTCTCTTCGGCGTGGCCTCTGTGATTGCCATGCTGGCGATCGGAAAGGGCGCCGAGCAGGAGATCCTGGAGCAGATGCGCCTCCTCGGCTCCAACAACATCGTCGTCACTCCCCTGATCGAGCAGAAGGAAGAAGAGAAGGCCAAGGACGAAGGGGTCAAGCAACCGAAGAAGTACTCGCCGGGGCTCACCGTGCGCGACGCCGAGGCGATCAAGCGCGTCGTTCCCGATGTCGAGACCACGAGCACCGAAGTCGTCCTGAACACGTTGATCACGCGCGAGGGGCGACGCCGGTCGGGGAAGGTGGTCGGTGTCGACACGTCCTACTTTCGCCTGACGAACCTCTCGCTCGCCGCCGGTTCGTGGTTCGCCCCGGTGCAGGTGGCGCGCGGACGTCCGGTGGCGATCATCGGACACGGCGTGCGCACGCGCTTCTTCACCACCGAGGATCCGCTCGGCAAGACGATCAAGGTGGGCGACAACTGGCTCACGGTGGTTGGCGTCCTCGCCGATCGCAAGGTGAGTGGGGAGACGTCGCAGCGCCTCGGGATACGCGACGCCAACATGGACGTGTACGTCCCGCTGCACACGATGTTGCTGCGCTACCGCGATCGCGCCCAGCTCACGCAGGCCGAGATCGAGCGCGCGGCGCGCGCATTCAACGACAACCCGCTCGCCCAGGCCGATGCCGAGGATCCCGAGGCACGCGCCGAGCGGACCAACTATCACCAACTGGACCGCATCGTGGTGCGCGTGCGCGAGGCATCGATGGTGCCCGCGGTCGCCGACGTGATGCGGCGAATGCTCACCCGGCGCCACAACACCGTCGTCGATTTCGAGATCACCGTTCCCGAACTCCTCCTCAAGCAGGAGCAACGGACGAAGAACATCTTCAACATCGTGCTCGGGGCAATTGCCTCCATCTCGCTCATCGTCGGCGGGATCGGGATCATGAACATCATGCTCGCCTCGGTGCTGGAGCGCATTCGTGAAATCGGGGTGCGGCGGGCGATGGGGGCGACGCAGAAGGATATCCTCGCCCAATTCCTCAGCGAGGCAGTGCTGATCAGCGTCGCCGGCGGCGTGGCGGGGATCCTCGTGGGAGGAGGGATCTCGCTCGGCATCGAGCAATTCGCCGGCATCCGGACGATTGTCTCGGCTCTCTCGGTCATCGTCGCCTTCGGCGTCTCGTTCACGGTGGGGATCATTTTCGGGATCGTCCCCGCGCATCGTGCCGCGCAACAGGATCCCGTCGTCTGCCTGAGATACGAATGATCGAGTACTGGGGAGAGGGGGCGCGCCAAGGCGCGCGGGTGAACGATGGGCGAGGCGCGAGTGCGCTGCGACGAATGAGGAGCAGGTTGGCCTGCGTCGCCATCATGGCCGCGTTCGTCCCATGTGCGGCGCAGGCGCAGCGCGCGATCACGCTGCGCGATGCGATCGACCTCGCACAGCGACACGGGCTGCAGGCGCGTGCCGCGGCCAGCGCCCGCGACGCCTCGCGACGGCGAGACCAGGCATTCACATCCCGCCGGCTGCCGCAGTTGTCGCTGACGGGCGACCTCCCGTCCTACAACCGCGCCATCATCCCGGTGCTGCAGCCCGACGGGAGCACCGAGTTTCGCGCCCAGCGCCAGACCGACGCCTCGCTGAACTTGCTGATGTCGCAGCGCCTCCCCTTCACCGGGGGGAGCTTGTTCGTGTCGTCGGAATTGTCGCGGTTGGAGGTCAGGGGACAACGTGACTTCCGCAACTGGTCGTCGACGCCGCTGGCGCTCGGAATCCAGCAGGACATCCTGCGCCCCAACGCCTTCAAGTGGGACGGGCGCGAGCAGGACCTGCGGGCCGAGCGGGCGGAGCGGCAGTATCTCGAGGCGAGGGAGGACGTGGCGATCGCCGCGACCCAAGCCTTCTTCGACCTGTACACGGCGCGGCTGGGGCTCGAGAACGAGACGCGCAACGCCGCCGTCAACGACACGCTCTACACGCTCAACAAGGGGCGTTTCGAGGTCGGAAAGATCGGCGAGAATGACCTGCTGCAGAGCGAGCTTGCCCTGCTGCGCGCCCGCACGTCCGTGGATGGTGCGCGCCTCACCTACGACCGGGCGATGGCGGCCTTCCGCTTGGCGATCAACGCCGGAGCTGATACGCCGGTCGACATCGCGGTGACCGACGAGATTCCTGAGCTCGTCGCCGACACGGCGCTGGCGGTCGAGCAGGCGCTGCGGAATCGTTCGCAGGCGTTCGATCTGCAGCTGCAGGAGGTCCAGGCGCGTCGGCGGATCACCGAGGCGCGCCTCACGAACGGAATCGGCGCCACGCTGAGGGCCACGGTGGGACTCAACCAGACGGCGGGCGATGTGAACGCCGCCTATCGCGATCTCCTCAACCAACAGCGATTCTCGCTCGCGCTCTCGATGCCGATCGTGCAGTGGGGGGCTCGCATCAATGACATCCAGGCGGCGCGCGCCGACCGGGAGCGGACGGCGGCCACCGGGCGCCTCGCCCGCGAGCAGCTCATCCAGGAGGCGCACTTCGCGGCGCTGCAGCTGTCGCAGTCGCGGCGGCAACTCGCCCTCTCGGCCAAGGCCGACACCGTGGCCGCCAAGCGGTTCGAGGTGGCATACAACCGCTACGTCATCGGCAAGATCGACATGGACAACCTGTATTTCGCCCAGAACGAGAAGAACCAGGCGCTGACGCAGTACCTGCAGTCGCTGCGCGGCTATTGGGTGGCCTACTACGGCCTGCGACGCACGACCTTGTACGACTTCGTCACCGGGACGGTGATTCGTTAGGTCGGACGCGGCGCCACTCGCGCCTCGACGTGTCGCACCTCGCGCGCCCTGATCGTCGTGCGGAGCAGCTCAGCCGAGGCGTCGGGCCGGGAGTCGACGCGAAGGATCAGGGTGCGATCGGACGGGACGTCGCAGAAGGTGAGGTTGCCTTGGGCGTCGGATGATGTGTGCGTCTCCGCCGGCACCGAATCGCCGGGGGGCTGCCCGATGGTGCTCATCCACGACAACGTTGCGCGTACGCCGCTCACCGGGGCGCCGGTCACCGAGTCGCGCGCCGTGACGTGCAGCGTTCCCCTTCCCCACGGTGCGGCGCGCCCGCTGCAGAGCTGCATCGTGATCCCGCGCGTGTCAAAGGCAGTAAGCGTCATGCGCACCGACTCGCCGTCGCCCGGCCCCGTCGCCCGTGCGGCGGCGGGAATGCCTAACGTGTCATACCCTGCGGTGGTCACCGTGACCGTGTAACCTCCGGGCGTGACGTCGTCGAACCGGAAGCGCCCCGCCGAATCTGGCGTGACGGTCCGGGCGCTGCCGTTGAGCCGGACGATCGCACCACGCAGGGGGCGCTTGCCCGTGCTGTCGCGCGCGATGCCGGTGATCGTCGCCGGGCGTGTCGCCGGGCGCAGATCATCG
>DAIESF010000009.1 GCA_027346425.1 Gemmatimonadota bacterium
CTTGTTCATGTCGGTGGTGCCGACCATGCGCGGCGAGGCGGTATTGGAGTGTTCGAGGTCCTGGAACTGCTGAGTGAAGGCGGCCCCCCACTCGAGCTTGAAACCCGTGTAGGGCACGGCGTCGCGCTTCGGCGTTTCGAAGACGTTAAGCCCGCGCTGGTCGACCGGCCGCATCCGCTGGATCCCGATCTGCGGTGCATAACGCATCGCGGCGGGCTTCGCCGCGGCGTTCGTGGACTTCGAGGAATCGGTCGTTCCGGTCGCGGGCGCCGGCGTGGCATTGGACGGCTTGTTGGCAGGCGCCTGCTGGGCGGTGAGCAAGGATGCACTGAGCATCGAGGCAGCAAGCAGCGCGGAGAATCTGATAGAGACAGTCATGGATGTTGCCCTCGGAAGAAATCACCGGGCGCGCGGTGCGCCCGTCGGCGCGGGGCAGGGGTACTGCCCCGCGCGCACTGGAGTCAGTCCTTCAGCAGCAGGTCGAAATTCACCTTCACCAGCTCGTTCACCTTCATCGTGCCAAGCATCAGCGTGGGTGGCTTCAGCCCGTACTCCTTCATGCGCAGCTCGTGTGCGCCGGTCACGCGCAGCGCTCCCGCGCCGTCCTGGCGCGCGTCGGCCTGCATCGTGATCGCCTTCTGCACGCCGCCGAGCGTCAGCGTGCCATTCAGTGTGACCTTCACGCCGTCGGGTTGCTTGGCGAGCTCGTAGCCGGCGAGCGTGAACGTGATCGTGGGGAAGTCCTTCGCCTTGAGCGCCTTGAGCATGTGCTCGTTCATCGTGCCGTTGTTGCAGTCGAGACGCTCGGTGGGAACCGTGACCGCCACCGACGAGACGGCCTTGTCGCCGGCGAGGATGGCCGCTGGCGAGCCGTTGTCCTGGGTCACCTGGATATCGGCGTCGAACGCGGTCGCCCTGCACTGCCACGAGCGCACGGTCGAGGTGCCGCTCACCCAGAGCTTGCTGCTGGGTTCGAGGTCGAGCGAAGAGCTCCACGCGGTCCACGCCGCCGTCAGCGGGGCGAGGACGACAAGCAGGGCGGGAAGGACGCGTACGGTTGGTCTGCGCATGTGATGGTACTCCGTGGGAAGTCTCACGCGAGCGGCGTTGGGGTTGCAGCTCGCGGGGTACAGTCGTGTGAGGATGGGCGGCCAATTGTCGGGTGTAACATGCGACTTTCGTGAGGCAGGCTGCGCGAGGATGTGAGGAGATGCCTTACGAGAGCCATGTGAGGCAGGCAACGCGACGCCACGCCGCAGGTGCGCAGGCGCAGGAGCGCGTTAGGGGGGCGGCAGATCACCGATGCACGACCTCGGCGGCGCCGGCGCGGCGCGCCGCGAGCGTGAGGACGGTCTTGCCCACCACCGGCATCGACGTCTCGATGCGCACCGGAATGTGCGCCGCGTCGTCGGTGAGGTTGAGGCGGAGCACCCCTTCCTTCTGGTAGTGGCGCGCGTCCTTCACGCGCATCTCCACGATCACCGTGGCGAACTGTCCCGCCGGCGTCGTGATCGTCTCGCGCCCCAGCACGGCAACCTCGACCGGGTTGCGCTCCGCCTGGAAGTGCCGCGAGAGTGAGTAGTGCGCATCGGCCTCGAGCGGGAGCGTGCGCAGGAAGTAAATGAAGGAAAGCTCATCGAGCGGTGCGTCGGTCGGCGTGATGCCGCCATCGCCTGCCTCGACTTCGGACAGCCACCGCTGGTGCGAGGGATAGATCTCGACTCGCACTTCGTGTCCGCGCAGGAACTGTCGCTCGGACTTCGAGAAGCGGAGGGAGGCGAACGGCGCGGGCGTGACCCACGATGACGTCCGGCTCTCCACCTTGACCGGCCCCACTCGCCCGCGAACGTCGAACCGCAGGAGCAGGGCACGGTGGCCGCGCACATCCTCGTGCCCATCCACCGACATCGTCCCGTGCCCCACGCGTCCCAGGCGACCCGCCGACAGCTCGTAGCGGAGCTGCTCACCGACCGCGAACGGGAGGGGTGCCCCCTCCTGCGCGCCGAGGCCCGACCATCCCCCGCCGAGCAGGGTGAGCAGCGCAACGGCGCCGCGAAGCCTCTCCCTCAGGCTCGTCGTGGCGGTCCGGTCGCTGCGCTGTTCACCCTGCATTCATCCACCTCCGTGCGTAGAGTCGTTTCGCGACCTGGTCGCGTCAGTCGGACAATCGACACCGTCGCGCGCGTCAATTGCGGGACGCCGATGTGGGAGTTTGCCCGACACCACCCTCCTCGTCGGGAACAGGTCGGCGATCGCGAACACCACCGACTTCCGCCATGGCGTGCGTCCGCTTAGCGTGATTTGGACTTCAACTGACCGCACTCATGTCGATTCGACTTGGCGACGTCGCGCCGGACTTCACAGCCGACACCACGCAGGGCCCGGTGCACTTCCATGAATGGAAGGCGGGGAAGTGGGCGATCCTCTTCTCGCACCCGAAGGACTTCACCCCGGTCTGCACGACCGAGTTGGGGGCGGTGGCCAAGCTCCTCCCCGAGTTCACCAAGCGCAACACGAAGGTGATCGGGTTGAGCGTCGACCCGGTCGAGTCGCACCATAAGTGGGAGGGAGACATCGAGGACGTCACCGGGAATGCCGTCACCTTTCCGATGATCGCCGATCCCGATCGGACGGTCTCGAACCTGTACGACATGATCCACCCGAACGCCAACGACACGCAGACGGTGCGCTCGGTGTTCGTGATCGGTCCCGACAACAAGGTGAAGCTCACGCTCACCTATCCGGCCAGCACCGGGCGCAATTTCGACGAGGTCCTGCGGATCCTCGAGTCTTTGCAGCTGACCGCGAGCTACGCGGTCTCGACCCCGGCCGACTGGAAGCCGGGCGAGGACGTCATCATCGCCAACACGATCTCCGATGAAGAGGCCGCCACGCGCTTTCCCAAGGGATTCGTGACGAAAAAGCCCTACCTGCGCGTCACGCCGCAGCCCAATCTCTGAGCGGCGTCAGGGCAGCGACCGCGGGAGCCGCCGGTTGACGGCGGCTCCCCGGCATTCGTCTGCGGGTGGGGAGGGGACGTCATGGAAAGACGAGTCGGGCCCCCCTGCAACCGGTGTCATGTCGTAGAGCGAGAGCGAGATCTCGCGCACGACGCCCCGCGCGTCCCGCCCCCCCTGTACCCAGCTGCCGCGTCGGGTCCCCAGGCGGTCGGCGATGCGCAGGATGTCATCCGCGCGCTGCAGCTTGCCTGCGGGGATGAAGAGGATCCACGCGCGCGTCGCACCGTGCAGTCGCTCTACCTCGCGCGCATACCCGTCGAATGCGATCCCGTGGCAGGTGCCGATGACGACATCGGCGGTAATTCCCATGGCCGGCGCGTAGTGGGACCACGCCTGCCACCCGCCGTACGGAACGTACACGCGGTCGCCAGGCCGGATGTTCGCGCGCAGCGTTTCGAGGAGTGGCCGCACGTGCTGGGTGGTGTACGGTGGCGGCCGCCAGGCGAGCATCCCGAGCGGAGGGACGACAAGGAGGACGCCCAGCGCCACGCGGGCCACGCGCGGAGCGCGCCACCACCGCACCATTCCGTCGATCCCCGCGCCGAGCAGGGTGGCCACGAGCGGCGACAGGAAAAAGGCCAGACGCCCGCTGAGCGGATACTGACGCGCGGCCGCCGCGACAAACGCGGCACCCAAAGGGAAGAGGAGGACCACGGCGGTGACACGCGATCGCCGCCACAGCACCCACCCGCCCAGCACTGCCACGCCGAGGTAGGCGTAGCTCCAGCCGCCGTTCACCGCCGCGCGCACGAGCATGCGGAGCGTGTAGATCGGCCACTTCCAGTCGTCCCAGCTCGTGGGGGGGATCGGGGCGAAACCGGCGTGCCAGTATCGCCGCATGAACTCCATCGTCTCGGGCGCGACCCGCGCGCGCGCCGACACGAGCGAGGCGATGCCCGACAGTCCCCAGGTGAAGGCGACCCCCAGCGTGAAGGGCGACAGCCGCCGCGCGCGACGCCAATCGTCAACCACGAGCGCCAGCGCTACGGCCGCCAGGGAGAAGACGGCGGGCTGCGACAACCAGGACCCGACGACCCCGAGCAGGAGCACCGAGCGTCGCCATCGCGCGCGTTCACGCCATGTCGGGACGGTGACGCCGACGAGTAGCAGGGCGGCGGTTACCGCCGCGTCGGTCGAATACTGCTTGACCTGCGTCGACAGCCAGATCATCTGCGCCGAACTCCCCAACAGCAGCACGGGGATAGCCGATGCCCATCCACCCACCACGACGCGTCCGAGCCCCCCCACGAGGGCGAGGGCGACCAGCGCCATCGCGAACGGGTACGCGCGCAGGGCGAATTCCGTGGGCCCGAACGCCGCGACCACCGCCTTTTCTATTGTCAGGAACCCTACCGGCGCGACCTGATCGTAGTCCAGCGGCTGGGACACCAACTCCCCGAAGCGGCGATCGACGAGGTTGCGCACGACCGCGAGTTCATCGACCCAGAACGATCGAGTCGAGACGAACTGCGACAGGCACAGCGCGGTGCCGACGATCCACGCCATCCAGCGCAGCGACCGTTCGCGCGCCGCATTCATCGGTCCCCCATCCACTGCGTCCCGCCCTCGTATCGCTGGTGCCATCCGTCGTCGCGCCCCACGTGGCGGCGACCTCGTACTCGTATGCGCCGGTGAACGTATGCGCCCGTGTACCTATCCATCCATGCAGCCATGCGTGCGTGCACGCATGAACCTCCTC
Organism: Gemmatimonadota bacterium; assembly: GCA_027346425.1. GTDB lineage: Bacteria > Gemmatimonadota > Gemmatimonadetes > Gemmatimonadales > Gemmatimonadaceae > SCN-70-22. The sequence continues at coordinate 4,720 of DAIESF010000009.1, forward strand.
ACATGAACGCGCTGCGCACCACGAACCAGACGTTGGCCGGGCGCTCGGCGAGGCGGCGCATGTACCACGGGAACCAGTTGTTCCCGTAGCTGATGAGGCAGCGCACCGCGTGTCCCTGCGCCGCGAGGGCTCGCTGCTCGGCAGTGCGGATTCCGTACAGCATGTGCACCTCGAACTGCCCCGGCGCCACTCCCAGGTCGGCAGCCTTCGCCACGAGGTGGTTCACGATCGTCATGTCATGCGTCCCGAAGACCGGGAACGCCCCACCCGCGCGCGCCGCCTCGAGCAGCCGCAGGCCTAACGACACGTACTGCGCGTCGGTGTCCTTCTTGGCGGGGAAGGCGACGTCGGCCGGCTCGGCATACGCCCCCTTCACCAGGCGAATCGCCGGCTTCACGGCCAGCAGTCGTTCGAGATCCTTCGGGGTGCGGAAGAGGTACGACTGGATGCACAGCCCGACCTTGTCGTTCCCCGCCTTGAGTTGCTCGTACAGCGCGAGCGTCCGGTCCACGTAACTCGAGTCCTCCATGTCGACCCAGAGCGTCTTGCCGTCCTGGGCTGACCTGGCCGCGATCGGCGCAATCTGTCGCGCACAGTCGTCGATCGACTGGTCGAGCCCGAGCTGCGTCGGCTTGACCGAGAGCTCGGTCGGCAGGCGACGGGTGGCGATCTCGCCGAGCGCCGACAGGTAGTGGTCGCGCACCTCGTCGGTGTTGCGCTCGCCGGTGAGGGTCTCGCCAAGCCGGGTGATGATCGTCCCGATCTTCGCGGGGGTGAGTGCTTGCGCGGCATCGAGCGCGTCGGACAGGCGCTCCCCCGGCATGAAGCGCTTGACGGCACGACGGGCAAAGGCCCGCTGCGTCATCTGGGAGGCCAGCCACGGGGACTTCGAGGCCCGGAGGAGGGCGCTACGGGCGAGGGACATGACGCGAGGACGAGGGGGTGAGCGGAAGCGTGACGGGAGTACGAACGGTATGCGAGCTGTGTGCGAGCTGTGTGCGAGCTGTGTGCGAGCTGTGTGCGAGCTGTGTGCGATCGGGGGGCGAGCAGGATCCTCGGCTATCTCGCAACCGGTGGCTGCTGCGGCCCACGCACGATACACCCGCGCGCTCGCAGACGGGAAGTCCGCACAACGGGCGTGCGACGCGAGCGGCCCCCCACGCTCACGAGCCCGCGATTTCTCGCGAAACGCCGGACGCTACCCGCCGTGGCACGGCCGCGTCAACACGATGCGCCCGAGCCCGCGCACGGCTCGCGGAATCGGTGACCCCTTCGGGACCGGATGCGACTGTGCGTCGGCGGACCCGGGGGGCCATTCCATCGCTGTGGTGGCGTCACCCTGCGCATCCCACGTGTACCCTGCTTGCCCCCCGCTCGGGAGCCGGCGCACGAACTCGACCCGTGTCAGGGTCCCATCGCGCCTGGCGCGGGCGAAGACGACGAGGCCGAGTCCGTCGGCAAGGCGTCCCTGCAGGCGCTGGCGACGGCTCCCGTCCGAGGTCATGCTCAGGGAGACGCAGGTGAGCCCGCGAGCACCCCCCTCGGGTTGCAGCTGCGAGCGGACGTCGAGCACCGGGCGCACGCGTGCCGGGAGCGTGGCGAAGGCGTCGGCATCGCCGCGCGCGGAGTCCGCCGCGATGGGGATCGGGGCCAACCGCGCTGGCGGCCGCTGTGCCGCCGCTCGCGTCGCTCCGAACGTGGCGAGCAGCGCCATGGCGCCGACGGCCAGCCGCCGGCGCGTCACCGGTCGCTCGCGGACGGCTCGGGGGTGAACGCCACGATCGCGCTGAAGGCGCTGAGGAGGGCAGCGACAACCGCCAGCACAAAGCCGCGCGAGCCGAACTGGATGGTGACCTGATCGAGGGCGCCCAATCCCTGCTGGGCCGCTCGCATCACGAAGAGGATGCCGGTGATGGTCATCGCACTGACGGCGGCCGGGGCGGCGCCCTGCCACAGACGGTGCCGCGGAACACGCAGGGTCTGCAGGAGGAGGCTGGCGACCGCCAGCCACAATGCGACCTGCAGCAGGGGATACGCGAGGCGCAGGCGCCCATATGGCGTCTCACCCCCGGCGCGCGCGCCGCACAGCGTGGCGTCGCCATAGCGCGGCCACCAGCGACAGTCGGTGCGGAGAGGCCCTCCCCCCGGCGCGCTGCGCGACAGGCCAACGACCGACAGCTCATAGTGCGATCCGTCCGGGCCCGTCCCCTGGCCCCAAGCTCGCGTACAGGCCTGCTGGAGGGCGATCGCGGTGAGGAAGATCGCAACGGCCCCCAGGATGCGGCGACCGCGGCGCTCCCTCACCACGCGTCCCGCCTCACTTGACGTGCCGGAAGGTCAGCTTGCGCAGCGCTCGCGACATCGTGGAGGCATGCACGTCGAACTTGTCGGCGAGCTCGTGCAACGGCATCCCGCGCTTGTGCATCTGGCGGGCCTTGCTGACATCCTTCTCCGTCAGCTTCGACGCGAAGTTGTCACTGCCCTTGCGATTGGCGGCGCCCGCATAACGAGCCGGCTGGCGCCGCGACGAGAACCGCGTGTCGCGCTTTCGTCCAGGCATACGGCACTCCAAGGCTGGGAGTGGTGAGCGACCGCCCCAAGGAGTTTCGGACGGTCGGCTACAATCTAATGCGTTGCCCGCGTCCCGTAACCATTTCCCCAAAGGGCGGGAAGCCGGAACCGCCGACGAGCCCCAGCGCTCCCTGCCAGCCGCAACCGCCCGGTCCCTCCCGTGCGGCCGCTCCCGCATGGGGGGCCGCCCCCCCGAGGCGCCAGCTACAACTGGCACCCCGCCGTGTAGCTGGCTCGCATCCGGCGCGCGCGCGCGCGTGCGTCCCGTGTGGGGCCGAGCACGTTCGATTCGCTGCACGCGTAGGCGATCACCAGCACGGGCGCCCGACCAGTGGGTCGCGCCGTCCCACGGAACTGGAAGGCGAGCCAGAGGTCCCGCTGCCGCACACCGGGCGGGAGGGGGACCGCCATCACCGGGCGTCCAAGGTCGCGCCGCTCGCCGACGCGGAGGGCGTCGGCCACGGGGACGGCGCCGCTCACCCCCAGCGGGATGCCGCGACCGGCCGAATCCGACGCCACCACCGCCCGTACTGTCACCCCCTCCAGTCCGGTGTCGTCCCCCGGCTGCAACCCGAGGTACTGCACCTCCGCGCTATCCAGCTGCAAGGTCAGGACATCGCCGTCGAGCGCCACGCTTCCGGCGAACCGCCCCGTCAACTGCACGGGGGCGCCGGCCGAGGAGGCGCGCAGGCGCACCGGGCTTCGCGCCGCACACCCGGCGAGTCCCATGGACAGGACGGCGACCGCCACCGTAATCGCCAGCTGCACCGTGGTGGAGCGCGCCCGTCTCTCCCGGGCGATGCACACGAGCCCTAGAAGCGTGTAGCGCAAAAATACCCGCCGGCGCTCGGTCCCCCGGCGCCGGCGGTTCGCCAATACCCGCGATAGCCGCGGAGCGACTTCTCCACCAGCTCGAACACCGTCACCGGAACTGTCAGCGCGCCCTTCACTCCGCGCGTGCGGACAGACCCGAACGTCAACGTCGGCCGCCCCCCCCGCGACGACGCTTCCAGCGTCACGCCGGGCGCCCCCGGATCACGCGACCGGAGCGACCCCGCAAAGCGCCCCCCGATGCGCACCAGGTCGAGGCTTGACGACCCGACCATCACGATGCCCGCATCGCGCAGCTCCGCCGGGGCCGGTTCCAGTTCGAGCGTCCCCGACGTGATCCGCCCCTTGGCAGGACCGCTGGTCCCGTAGGCGATGACGAGGAGCGAGCCCCGTAGCGCGTCGAGCGAACGGACCGGAGCGCCGCGACGGCTGGGCGGGATGCAGTTGTTGTTCTGGGCCGCCAGCTGCCCCGGCGCACCGGTCACCAGGACCGCCGCCAGAAGCGCAAGGAGCCAACGACGACGCGAGTGGATACGGGGCATTAACACAGCTGGAGGATGACAGCGTCTTGTTCGGACACAGGCGCCGCTCCGCACCTGAAACGAACGCTAGTTGGAGGTCCCACCCCCCTCAAGGGCGACAGCAGTACCCATCACAGGGCGCCGGGCTCCCCCAGCGTGATCTGCGCGCACCCTCGAGTGGCATGGAGCACCGCCGCGCGCAATGACTCGGCGCGCGGCATCGTCGACTGCGCCAGCTGGACGGTTCCGCTGTATGCCCGCGCCAGCCCACCCGTTCCCAGCTTCACCCCACCGTTGTACCTGGTGACGATCGCCACGGCCTCACCAACATCGCTGTGCATCAGGACCGTCAGCACGGGTCGTCCCGCGGTCCCATGCGGCTCGCCATCGTCGCTGAGCCCGACCTGGTTGGTGCTCTCCGGAGGGCTGGCAACGGAAGCCCAGCAGTGGTGCGTGGCGTCGGGCATCTCGGCCGACACGTCGCACACGACGC
>DAIESF010000012.1 GCA_027346425.1 Gemmatimonadota bacterium
CTATCACGAAAAGAGTTCCTCCACAACGCATCGCTTGCGGCAACTTCGCCGAGTCTCCCAGGTCGCCTTTCGGCGCCGGGCATCGAGCGGGGACGTTTCGGCTCCCCCATCGCGGCCGCTTCGCTCCAGCACTCTCCGCCACCGCGCAGGCGCCTCAGGTGCGCCGACGCCGTCGCTGCCGATCCTTCGACAATGCGTGCGCTGCGCTGGCGTGCGGCTCACGGGACGCCCGTTGCGGTATCACCAGGTATCGCTCCCTCGCTAGGCACGACGTCGGTGTCGTCCGATGTTGAATCGCGATTGGTTGGCGATCGACGCGAACGACGAGTTGCGGTCAACCTCTTGAAATTTCGCGATTCCAACTTTACGAGATGATGTAGCGTGTTATAGATTGCTCGCGGGTTGAAACGCGCGACGTTGTCAAGTCGTCATTACACGGACTGCACGAACGCGCGATCACACGGATTCAAGGCTGTTGGTGTTTTCGACATAGCGCCGCGGTTTGGCGCGAAGGACCAGCCGGTTGCGAATGCGCCGGTTGCTGCCGACCGATCCACCGGGGGATCGGACCGGTGATCCACACCAGACCAGGAGATACTCTCATGGCTGCGAAGAAGAAGACTGCCAAGAAGGCCGCGAAGAAGACGGCGAAGAAGGCCGCCAAGAAGACCAAGAAGCGCTAGTTCTTCCAGGTCTCGTATTAACAAGAAAGCCGGCGCGATTTCTGCGCCGGCTTTCTTGTTGTTGTCCGTGGCGATGCCACCCTCCGGTGCCACACTCAGGCGGCCCTGGCGTCGATCGCGGTGGAGGGCTCGTCGTCGGGAACGGGTCCCCAGACGTAGGCCCACACACGGGGGGGCGGTTCGTCGCGGCTGCCGCGCGAGATCACGATCCCCATCGGCTCCTCCTCCCGGACGCCCTGACGTCGGTCGGTCATGCGTCGCCCTCCTTCATATAGTAGGTGCTCGGTTCCGGCCCTGCGACGCGCCGCGCCGGATGTGTCCCAGGGGAATGAGGGGGTGTCCCCCTCTTCCTTGCGGATCCGGCCGCAGCCGGCGAGAACGGTTCGCCGAATGCGGCCGGTCACGAGGCGTCGCTGCGATGTGCCTCGCGCGCGCTGCTATAGCAGTGGACGTGCCATAGGGAGGCGCAAGGCTAAGCTTCCTTCGCGCAATGACTTGGAGTCACGCAGCGTCGCGTGTGGCGCTCGGTGTGTCGCAAAACGACACGTGCTGTTGAGACACAGCGTATCGGCAAGTATCGCCGATCTCTACCGTATCACGCCACGTTCTTGCGAGCCATGAAGGTGCGGGCGGCGGTCTCGTCGCGAACGATCGAGACGTCCCAGCCGCGGTAGCGGGCGCGCAGTTCCTCGAGTTCGACAGCGGTCTGGCCGGCGACGAGCGTCTGCACCAGGTGCACACCGCCATCGAGCGTCGCGCTCTTGAGGATCTCGATCACACGCTCGCGCTCTCCCGCCGTGAGGCGTTCGAAGGCCGCGGGGGAGCAGACCACCGCATGGAGCGGGGATTCCGGATACCATTGATTGAGCCCCGTCACGCATCCGTTGACCCGCGACGTGAGACCGACGACTCCGGCGGCCGCAATCACCTTCTCCACGATCTCGGGGTCCTCCTCGACCGCGGTGACCTGGCAGCCATTGGCGACGAGGTACATCGCGGTACCTTCCTGCTGGGCGCCGACGACCAGGACGTGGGCTTCGGCGTCTGATGGAATCTCCCGGACGATCGGGGCGTCGGCGCTCAGTCCCCACCGTTCAGGACGGCGGTACTCGGCGATGAGCTTGAGGCGGCGGCGGCGCCAGGTGGCGTAGGAGGGGATGCCGAGGCGGAGGCGGATGATGCGGTCGACCTCGTCCCAGATGAGGAGTTCGTCGAAGGCGAACTGCTCCGCGGCGCGCAGGTTGGCCACCGCCTCGTCGCCGATGCGCAGGATGGCCGAGCGGGGGATCGAGTCCTTGTAGTCCTCGATTTCCTGCTCGACATAGAGCTCGTACTCGTGCTTGAGCGATCGCTGCGGTTGTGACGCCATGCACCCACGCCTGTTAGGCTGCCCGAAACCTAGACACTCTCGTAAGGCGCGCAAGTGTTTTCGTCATTCACTCGTTAGATTTTCCTGCGTCTGCCTTACGAGAAACCGTCCCGGCAGGCGCCGCGCCCCACCGTGTCCTTCGCACAACGCATCGATTCGCGCCTCGCTCCACTCGTCGCTCCACTCGTCGCTCCACTCGTCGCTCCACTCGTCGCTCCACTCGTCGCTCCACTCGTCGCTCCACTCGTCGCTCCACACGTCTTGCACGCGACCTCATGACTGCCTTGCGCCACGTTGCCGATGGAATCGCCTGCGGGGATCTCATGCACCTCGAGCGCCCGGAGGCGATTGCCACGTACCTCGTCGAGACGCGTGACGGGCTCGCGGTGGTCGACCCGGGCCCCTCGTCGTGCCGTGATGCGCTGCAGCAGGCCGTGCTGGACTTCGGCGCCGCCCCCGGCGACATCCGCCACGTCCTCCTCACGCACATTCACCTCGATCACGCCGGAATTGCGGGGACGCTCGCCCGCGAGAACCCCCAGCTCCGCGTGTATGTGCATGCGCGAGGCGCCCCGCACCTGGCCGATCCCGCGCGCCTCCTCGAGAGCGCGCGCCGGATCTACCAGGATGAGATGCCGCGCCTCTGGGGGAGCTTCGAGCGCGTCGACCCGGGGCAGCTCATCGTGCTGCACGGCGAGGAGCGCCTGACGATCGGCGAGCGCCGCCTGCGCGTCGCGTACACGCCGGGACATGCGTGGCATCACGTCTGCTATCTCGAAGAGTCGACCGGCGTCGCCTTCGTCGGCGACGTGGCGGGAGAGGCGTCGCAGCATGGGACCCCCGCGCTCCCGGCGGCGCCGCCCCCCGACATCGACCTCGAGGCGTGGAAGCCGAGCCTCGATCTCATCGCGGCGTGGGGACCCGAGGCGCTCCTGCTGACGCACTTCGGCCCCGTGCGCCATGTCGTCGCCCACCTCGACACGCTGTGGGACCGGATCATCTCGTGGAGCCTGGCGGTCCGCGCCTCTCTTGCGTCTGGCGAGAGCGACGACGCCCGCGCCGACGCTTTCGCCGACGCCGAGCTTGCGCGCCTGACGAGTGGCCTCACCCCCGAACAGGCGGTGCACATCGACCGCGATTCCATCCGGTCGTCGTGGTTCGGCTTCGCCCGCTACTGGCGCAAGAAGGCCGAAGCGGGCGCCTGACGCGAGAGGGGGCGTGCCCGAACTGCCTGAGGTCGAGTACGCGGCGCGGGTCGCCCGCGCCGCGTGCCAGGGGAAGGCGATTGTTGCCGTTCGCGCGCGGCACCCCTCGCAGCGACGCACGCTCCCCAATGCAGTCGCCAAGGCGCTGTCGGGCGACGTCGTGGCCGACGTGGTGCGGCGGGGGAAGCACCAGCTGTTCGTGCTGGCGAGCGGGCGCACCATTCACATCCACTTTCGGATGACGGGCGATTGGCACGTCGGAGGGTGCGGATCGCCCCTCGGACGGTTCGCGCGCGTCATCTTCGACTTCGACGACGGGACGCGACTCTCGCTCGACGACTCCCGCGCGCTCTCGCGGGTGGCGCTGCACCAGGCGGGGGTCGATCCGCTCCCCGATCTCGGTCCCGAGGCGACGTCGCCGGAGTTCGATGCCGCATGGCTGCATGCGCGGCTTGCACACCGCCGCATTCCCATCAAGCCGGCCCTCCTCGACCAGCGGCTCGTGGCCGGCATCGGGAACATCTATGCCTCCGAGGCGCTCTGGTACGCCAAGGTCGACCCCCGCCGCCCCTCACACCGGCTCACCCCGACGGGGCTGGCTGCCATCGCCGCCGGGGTCAAGCGGACCATGCGAAAGGCGCTCAACCACCCCGAGCGGTACTACGGCGTCGACGCCGTCAGCGACAAGGTCCGCTTCAACGTCTACGACCGCGAAGGGAGCCCGTGTCGCCGCTGCCGCAGCGAGATCACGCGCATCACCCAGGCGGGGCGCAGCACGTACTTCTGCGGGGGGTGCCAGAAGTAGGAGGGGAGAAGACGAGAAGACGAGAAGACGAGAGGACGAGAGGACGAGGAGTGGCAGCGGCACCGTCGGGCACGCACTCGTCTTCTCGTCTTCTCGTCCTCTCGTCTTCTGTCCTCTTACCAGGCGATTCCGTAATCCTCGCCGTAGTTCGAGGCGGCGCCCCAGAAGGTGCGGTGGGTGCGGTCGAGCCAGATGGCGGTGATCGGGCCCGATGTCAGGCGGTCGAATTCCAGCGAATAGCCCATGCGACGGAGCTCGGCGCGCGTCGAGTCGGGAATCGACTCGCTCAGCAGGATGCGTCCCGGGCGTGACTCGTGGGCTCCGAACGATGAGCGCATCTGGTACGAGTTGATATTGGCCGCCTCGACCGCTTCCTGCGGCGTCATCCCGAACTCGACCGTGTTCAGGAAGAACTGCAGCAGGTTCTGGTCCTGCGAGTCGCCGCCCTGGACACTGAATGCCATGAACGGCTGGCCGTCCTTGAGGGCGAGCGACGGGGTCAGCGTCACGCGCGGGCGCTTCCCCGGGGCGACGACGTTGAACGGACCGTCCCCCGGGTGGGTCACGAAGCTCTGCGCGCGCTGGCTGAGTCCGACGCCGGTGCGGCCGGCGATCACGGCCGGGATCCACCCGCCGCTCGGGGTCACCGAGATCACCCACCCCGAGGTGTCGGCCGCCTGGATGGACGTCGTCCCCGAGTAGAAGCTCTCCTCGAAGGAGAGCGGCGCCCCGGCATCGCTCCCGACGCTGTCCTGCTGTCCGCTTTTTGGCAACTCGGCGGGAGCGCCGGTCACGCTCCACTTGTCGAGGAGGTCGTGGAAGGGGTTGGTTCCCCCCTGGAACGGGTACGGGTCGCCCGGCTTGACCGTCGGGTCGTTCCGGTCCCAGCGCATCTGGGCATAGCGCGACTTCGCGTATTCCTTCGACAGGAGTCCCTTCATGGGCTCGTCAGGCGCAAAGGCCGGGTCGCCATAATAGAAGTCGCGATCGGCGAAGGCGAGCGACATGGCCTGGTAGATCGTGTGGATGTAGCGCGTCGAGTTGTACCCCATCGCCTTGAGGTCGGCGTTCTCGAGGATGTTGAGCGCCTGGAGGAGGGCGGGGCCCTGCGTCCACTGTTGCAGCTTGAAGACGTCGACGCCGCGGTAGTTGGTCGTGAGCGGTTCCTCGATCTTCACCTTCCAGCTGGCGAGGTCGTCGCGCGTGAACAACCCGCCCTCCTCGCGCACGCCGCGCACGAGTTCCTCGGCGATGTCGCCCTTGTAGAAGCGATCGTAGGCGGCGTAGATCGCCTCCTTGCGACTCCTCCCCTGTCGCCGTGCCTGCTGCTCGGCCTCGACGAGCTTGCGCAGGGTGGCGGCCAGGTCGTGCTGGGCGAAGACCTCGCCGGCCGCGGGGGCCTCGCGCGCCTCGCCGAGGTGCGGGAGCATCACCGCGCGCGCGTACTTCCACTGCTTGATGCGCGCCTTGTTGTTCTCGATGGAGTTGGCAGTTTGGGCATCGATCGGGTAGCCATCGGCCATCTGGATGGCGGGGGCCAGCACCTGGGCAAGCGACATGGTGCCGTATTCGGCCAGCATCGTCATCAGCCCGCCGGGGGTCCCCGGGGTGACGGCGGCGAGCGGGCCGAACTCCGGCGGGGTGTTCATCCCTCGTGATCGATAAAACTCGGCGGTGGCGCCGGTGGGGGCCACGCCTAACGCGTTGATGCCGATGACTTTCTTGAGGCCGGGATGGTAGATGAGGGCCTGCGTCTCGCCGCCCCAGCTGAGGACGTCCCACATGGTGGCGACGGCGGCGAGCATCCCGCAGGCGGCGTCGATGGCGTTCCCCCCCTGCTGGAAGATCATCGCCCCCGCGGTGGCGGCGAGCGGCTTGCCGGTGACGGCGACCCAGTTGCGCCCGTGGAGCGGCGGCTTCTGGGTGCGCTGCGCGGCGAGGTGGGAGGCGGCGAGTGCGGAGGCCGCACCGAAGGCGAGCGCGAGCCGCCGGAAGCGGCGAGACCGTGTGGCGAACATCGGCAGCGTGGGTTGGAAGGAAGGGAGCCGTGTCATCGCGATCGAATCACCCCTGAGAGAGAACGCAGACCCCACCCCCTCCGCTGCCCAGGGACCCTCGTCTTCTCGTCTTCTCGTCTTCTCGTCTTCTGCCCTTCTCAGTCCATCGCCTCGAGGATGGCGCCCTTGAGGTAGCCCGATTCCGGGATGGTGAGGAGCTCCGGGTGGTCGGCGGGCTGGGTGCGGAGTTCGCGGAGGGCGATGCGGCGGCCGCTGTCGGCGGCGGCGCCCTCGATCATCTCGAGGAAGAGCGGCTTGGTGAGATGGTAGCTGCAGCTGGCGGTGAACATGATGCCGCCGGGGGCGAGGAGCCGGAGGGCGCGGAGGTTGATCTCGTGATAGCCGCGGATGGCGGCGGGGAGCGACGGGCGGTTCTTGGCGAAGGCCGGCGGGTCGACGACGATGGTGTCGAAGCGTTCGCCGGCGCGGTCGCGCGCGCGCAGGTCGTCGAAGGCGTCGGCTTCGACGAAGGTGATGTTCGCGCGGGCGTTGCGTTCGGCGTTCTGGCGGGCGCGCTCGAGGGCGGCGCCTGACGAGTCGACGGCGACGACGGTGTCGGCGTTGGCCGCCAGATGCAACGCGAACGAGCCGTGGTACGCGAAGCAGTCGAGGGCGCGGCCGCGGGCCAGCTGGCCGATGCGGTGCCGGTTCTCACGCTGGTCGAGGAAGGCTCCGGTCTTCTGCCCGGTCCATGGGGCGGCGAGGTACTTCACGCCGTGCTCGTGGACCTCGATTTCACGCGGGACATCGCCGTGGAGGAGCGTTGTTTCGCGGGGGAGCTCCTCGCGCGCGCGCGCGGCAGCGTCGTTGCGGGCGAGGATCCCATCGCAGCCGGTGAGCTGGACGAGGGCGGCGACGATCTGGTCCTGAAAGGTGTCGAGGCCGGCGCTCATGAGCTGGACGACGAGCCAGCGGTCGTAGCGATCGCAGACGAGCGAGGGGAGGGCGTCCCCCTCGCCGTGGATGAGGCGGCAGGCCGAGCTGTGGCGACGGATGTCGTCGCGACGGGCGATGGCGCGCGCGAGGCGGTCGTGCCACCACGGTTGGTCGAGTTCGGCTGGGGTGTCGCGGTCGACCATGCGGAGCGAGATCTCGGAGGCCGGGGACCAGAGGGCGGTTCCGATCGGGCGTCCGCGGGGGTCTTCGACGCGCACGGCGCCGGCCGGGGCCGAAGGGAATCGGACGACGTCGCTCTTGAAGATCCAGGGGTGGGCGTGCTGCCATCGAGTGGCGCCGCGGGCGGAGACGACAGCGAGGTCCATGGCCATGCGCCCAAAGGTAGCGGGGGCGGGGCGGGTCCGGGGGGGCGCGGGGCCGGGGTGGGAGGGATGCGGGGAGGTTTGATGGGGTGAAGGCGGGGCATCAATGGAATGCGGGAATTCCTGTGCAATCGTCGGGCAAATGGGGGTTGATCTGCGACTCCGGTCTATGTACAATTCGCGCCCTTTCGTCACCGGCACATGAACACGTTTTGACGTGTCGGAGTGCACCGGGATGTCGCGCGAGCGGTCCTGGGAGTGGCGAGGGGGTTGGACGAAATGATCGAGTAGATGCCGGGCAGCGATGCGCTGCCGGTTGCTGATTGAAAAGTGAAGGTAGGGAAGATCGTGGGAAGTGAATCCTTACTGCTGCCGGGGCGCGGAAGCGTTTCGGTGGCGGAGAGATTGCTTGATCACAAGAAGTAGTAGATCGCGCGTGCTCTGCTTGACGACTGATGGGTCAAGCGAGCGAAAGCATGTGGGGGATGCCTGGGTACACAGAGGCGATGAAGGCCGCGGTAAGCTGCGATAAGCTCGGGGGAGTGGCACACACGCGGTGATCCCG
>DAIESF010000025.1 GCA_027346425.1 Gemmatimonadota bacterium
GGAGACGGGAGACGGGAGACAGGGGTTCGGTAGCGCGCCGGGTGGGGGGCGTGGGGGGGGGGCGCAGAAGGGGCGCAGGTGGGGGCGCAGGATCTCCTGATCGCGCATTCGAGCGTGACCACGCGTAGCCTCTCCCCTCCCGGGCACGCATCTTCCCGTGCGCGGCTCTGCACCCCGCGCCTGTCTCCCGTCTTTCGTCTCCCGTCCGGCATCCATGCCCCCGCACCGCGCGCCACGCGTCCTGATCGCCGACGACCAACCCGACATCCTCGAGGCGCTGGGCCTCCTGCTCAAGGGCGAGGGGTACCTGGTCGAGACGGCGCGTTCGCCGATGGAGGTGCTCGAGGCGGTGCGGGCGCGCGAGTACGACGCAGTTCTGGCCGACCTGAACTACACGCGCGACACGACGTCGGGGCGGGAGGGACTCGATCTCCTGCACGCGCTCGTGGCAGTCGACTCCACCCTCCCGATCGTGGTGATGACGGCGTGGGCGAGCATCGACACCGCGGTGGAGGCGATGCGTCGCGGGGCGCACGACTACGTGGAGAAGCCGTGGGACAACGCGCGCCTCGTGGCGATCGTGCGCCACGCGGTGGAGCTTGGCCGGGCGTTGCGTCGGGCCCAGGAACTGGAGCAGGAGAACACCGCGTTGCGGTCGGCGACGGCGACGCTCCCGACCCTCGTCGCCGAGTCGCCGGCGATGCGCCCCGTGTTGCAGCTGATGGGGCGGGTCGGGCCATCGGACGCCAACGTCCTGATCACCGGCGAGCACGGGACGGGGAAGGAGCTGGTGTCCACCTGGCTGCACGCCGCCTCGCCGCGCGCGACGCGCGGCTTCGTGGCGGTGAACATGGGGGGGCTCGCCGAGGGGGTGTTCGAGAGCGAGCTGTTCGGGCACGTGAAGGGCGCGTTCACCGACGCCCGCGTCGACCGTGCCGGGCGTTTCGAGTTGGCCGACGGCGGGACGATCTTCCTCGACGAAATTGCCAACATCACGTCGTCGCAGCAGAGCAAGCTCCTGCGCGTGCTGCAGTCGGGGGAACTGGAGCGCGTCGGCTCCTCGCGGGTGCGCCGCGTGGATGTGCGGGTCCTGTCGGCAACCAACGCGGTACTGCAGGACGAGGTGAAGGCGGGGCGCTTTCGCGAGGACCTGCTGTTCCGGCTGAACACGATCGAGATCCACCTCCCTCCCCTGCGCGAACGGCGCGACGACATCGCCCTCCTGGCGCGCGAGTTCCTGCGCCGGCACGCGGCGCGCTACCGCAAGGAGCTGGATGGGTTCGAGCCGGCGGCGATGCAAGCGCTGCTCGAACACACCTGGCCCGGCAACATTCGCGAGTTGGGGCACGCCGTGGAACGCGCCGTGCTGATGGCGCAGGGCGGGATGATCCGCGCCGTCGACCTGGGCCTGCGCAGCGGCGGAGCGGCGACGCCCCGGTACGAAGACCTCCCGCTGGAGGAGGTGGAACAGATCCTCATCCGGAAGGCGCTCGCCCGCCACGGGGGCAACGTCTCCCACGCCGCCAAGGCGCTGGGGCTGAGCCGGAGCGCACTGTATCGCCGCCTGGAGCATTTCCGCATCGAGACCGGGGGCGATGCCTGACCGCGGGGGGACGCCGATCACCACCGGGGGAGACGCAGATCCGCCACCGCGGCGCCGCGCACCACTGTCGCACGAACGCCGCGTCCTCCTCCTCGCGTTAGGCGCCGGGCTCCCCGGAGTCGTAGCCACCCTCGCCCTCCTGTGGACGGGGAGTTACTCGGCCAGGGCCGCATGGACCCTCGGGGGATTCGTGGCCGGCGTCTGGCTCGTGATCGCCGTGGCACTGCGCGACCGCGTGGTGCGCCCGCTGCAGACGCTCTCCAACATGCTGGCGGCGCTGCGCGAGGGGGACTTCTCGCTGCGGGCGCGCATGGACCACGCGGATGACGCACTCGGGCTGGCGCTCCTCGAGGTCAACATGCTCGGCGACACGCTGCGCACCCAGCGCCGAGGGGCGATGGAGGCGGGCTCGCTGCTGCGCGCCGTGATGGCGGAGATCGACGTGGCGATCTTCACCTTCGACGACGCCGACACGTTGCGGCTGGTGAATCGCGCCGGCGAGCACCTCCTCGACCAGAACGTCGAACGACTGGTGGGAAAGCGCGCCACCGCGCTGGAATTGGCTCCCCTGCTGCGGGGCCCGTCGCCCCAGGTGTACGACCTCTCGTTTCCCGGGCGTGGCGGGCGGTGGGAGGTGCGACGCACGACGTTCCGGCAGGAAGGGCGCCCGCACACGCTCCTGGTGATCGCCGACGTGACGAAGAGCTTGCGCGAGGAAGAGCTGCAGGCCTGGCAACGCCTCGTACGCGTGTTGAGCCACGAGATCAACAATTCGCTCGCACCGATCAAGTCGCTGGCCGGGAGCCTGCAGACGCTGGCGGATCGCGGCGACGCCAGCGACGAGGGGAGCGCGGACATGCGGCGCGGGCTCGCGATCATCGCCAGCCGAGCCGACGCGCTCTCCCGCTTCATGAGCAGCTATGCGCGACTGGCGCGCCTCCCGGCGCCGAACCGGCGCGACACCCGCGTCGACGAGCTGGTGCAGCGCGTGGCCGCGGTCGAGCAACGCCTGCCGGTGCGCGTCACGCCGGGACCCGACATCACCATCAATGCCGACCGGGACCAGCTGGAGCAGGCGCTGATCAACCTCGTGCGCAACGGCGTGGACGCCGCGCTGGAGACGGGCGGTGGGGTCGAGGTCACCTGGCGCGGCGACGCCATGCGCGTCGACGTGGTGGTGCGCGACGAGGGACCGGGACTCGCCGCCACCGCCAACCTGTTCGTCCCGTTCTTCACCACCAAGCCGCAGGGGACGGGGATCGGGCTGGTGCTGGCACGCCAGATCGCCGAGGCGCACGGTGGCGTGCTCTCGCTCGAGAATCGCACGGATCGGACCGGGTGCGTGGCGACGCTCGTCGTCCCCGCGACGCCGCGTTAGGCGATCTCCGGCCCACCCGACGCATCAAGTCCCGTCAGGCCGCGTCGTCGATGCGGCGCAACCGCCGCAACGCCGGCACCTTCCAGGCCGTCGTCGCCACCACGCCGAGCGTCATCGCCCCGCCAAGGACGACGGAGGTAACGGTCCCCAGCAGGCGGGCCGCGACTCCCGACTCGAAGGCGCCGAGTTCGTTGGAACTCCCGATGAAGATCGCATTGACGGCCGACACGCGACCGAGCATCTCCGGCGGGACGAGGACCTGAATGAGCGTGGCACGAATCACCGCACTCACGTTGTCGGCGGCGCCGCCGACCACCAGCAACGCCACGGAGAGGGGGAACGAGGTGGAGAGGGCGAAGCTGATCATCGCCACGCCGAAGATGGCGACCGCCACGAGGAGCGTGCGCCCCGCGCGCTGAAACGGTGGGCGATGGGCGACGACGATCGCCATCAGGACGGCGCCGACCCCGGGGGCCGCCTGCAGGACCCCGAGCCCGCGGGGACCGACGCGCAGGATTTCGGTGGCAAACACCGGCATGAGCGCCACCGCGCCGCCGAAGAGGACCGCGAGCATGTCGAGCGTGAGGGCGGCGAGGATGATCCGCTGCCCCGTGACGTAGCGCAGGCCGTCGGCCAGCGTCTTCCGGATGGAGTCGGCGCCGATGGAGATACGCGTGGGAGTGTGTCGCACGGCGATCATCGCCGCGAGGGCGACCGCATTGAGAGCGACGTTGACGGAAAAGGTCACCCGCGCACCGGCCGCCGCAAACAGCATGCCGCCTAACGCCGGCCCCAGGACGGTCCCCAGCTGCCACGTCGAGCTGCGCCAGGTGGCGGCATTGGCGAAGACCGCGCGCGGGACGATTTCCGACACGAGCGCCGAGCGTGACGACTGCAGGAACGAGCGCGCCACCCCGCACACTGCGATGACCGCGTAATACGGCCAGACGCGCGACGGCGCGGTGGACAGGATGCTGAAGGCAAGGAGGGCGACCGACGCCAACACCAGCACCCCCAGCGAGGCGACCGAGACGCGCTTGCGGTCGCTGCGATCGACGACGTAGCCGGCGAAGAGGGCGACTGCGATGTACGGGATCACCTCGGCGAGGCCGATGAGGCCGAGCGCGAGCGGATCGCGCGTGGCCTGGTACAGCAGCCACCCCACCACCACTGCCTGCACCTGGCTGGCCATGGTCATCGTGAGGAGCGAGGCGATGAAGCGCCGGAAGGCCGGGACGGCGAGCGCCGCATACGGATCGTGCCGTGGCGTGCCGGACGCTGTCGTCGGTGGGTGGGCCATGTCGGGGAGAATAACGCGCCGGCCGAGCATCCTCGCCAGCGCGCCCTCCCCGCAGCGCTATCCCGCCTTCATCCCCGAGACAGCGCTGGCGAGAAACTCCGCGGTCCAGCGTTGCAGCACGGCGTCGGCGATCCCCAGTGCGCTGGCGACCGTCGTGGGGTCCTCGCCCCGGAGGAGGCGCAGGACGACGTCGCTCTTGAAGGCTGCGGAGTACGCCGGAGTCACGCATTGGGTCGGGTGCCCCCCCGACGCCGGGGTGCGCGCCGGGGTGTTGGCCGCCTGTCGCGCCTCGATCCCCTTCACCGCCCCGTCGCACAGGCGTCGCACGTACGACAGCGTGGGGCGGTCGGGGAGACGCGAGTTCCAGGGACGGTCGCAATAGACGCTCCCCACCAGGCGGGTCCCCACGACGACCGGGAAGACACCGAAGCTCGACGCGCCTAACGATTGGGCGAACCGCAGCTCCTGGGCGGTGAAGTCGCGCTCCACGGGGACGCAGACGCTCTGGCGGCGGAGCATGGCGACGGCGACCGGCCCCTCGCGCGGGGTGAGGTCGAAGGAGAACCGCTCGAGCAGCGTCTCCACGCCGGTCCCCAGCCCGTATCGCGCCTTTACCCCCGACCCGTCAGGTGTCAGCATGCAGAAGACGACGCGATCGAAGGGGCCGCCGCGGAAGATCCCTTCGAGGACCATGAGGATCACGCGATTCAGGTCTTCGCCGGAGGCGGGCTGCGCCACGCGCACCACCTCGGCCACCAGCTCGTCGCGGACCCTGGCCAGCTCCACCACCGCATCGGCCGCCGCCAGCTGCTCCGCGGTTGCACCCAACGGATGCACGGACGGGTCGACGAGTGGCTCGGCGGACGGCGGCGCCACGAGGGCGTGGCCAACCGTGCCCAGCTGCGCCATCGCCGCCTTGTGCAGGCGCCGAAGCTTGAGGTCGTCGAGCGTGACCCGTGCGCTGGCGAAGATCTCCTTCGTCTCGGCGAGCGACGACTCCAGGATCCCGGCGACTTCCTCGCGCGTGAGGTCGAGCCGCTTGGCGTACCGCGCGAGCACCTCGGCGACGCTGTCACGTGTTGCCTCGCACTCGCGGCGGTAGACGGCGGCGGTGAGGTCGTGGGCGAAAGCGGTGATCACCCCGATCTCCGAGCTCGCGAGCGGACCGTCGGCGCGAATCCCCGTGATCACGCACTCCGGCATGCCCCAGTGGCGGGCCATCGCCTCGCCCAGGTCGTCGAAGCGGAAGCCGAGGACTTCGAAGGCTGCAACCTCCTCGCCGCGATTCTTGTGCTCGAGGTGCTGGAGGATCCGGGCGTAGTCGCGCTGGCAGTAGCCGGCGATCAGGACCTCGCCGAGGTTGCGGAACATCCCGCAGAGGTGGGCCTCCTCGGGATCGGAGAGCTTGCGCCGCATCGCCACCTCTCGCGCGTGATTGGCGGTGAGAAGCGACAGGAGCATGAGCTCCTTGAGCCCCGGGGAGCGCTTGCGATAGTGCTCGAAGACGAGGAGCGACGCCGCGAGGTGCCGCACGGTGCGGGCGCCAAGCAGGAGCATGGCGTGGGCCGCGCTCTGGATGGTCTTGTCCGACCGCCTGTAGTACGCGCTGTTGGCGGTGCGCAGCACCTTGAGCGTGAGCGAATACTCGCGCAGGACGATGTTGGCGAGCCGCTGAATGGACGCGTCGTCCTCAGGCATGTGCTTCAGCGCGTCCAGCGCGTCCTTCGAGATCGCGGGGAAGTCGGCCTCGGCAAGGATCGTCCGCATCCTGATTTCGAGAGGCGACCGGTCGTCCGTATTGTGCTGGTCGCGCTTCGCCGGGTATCCTTTCGCGTGATTCTGCACTATGGGCGCATCGATGAGGGGCAGGACTTCAATGGAAGTATCGGCCGGATGACCCGAGTCTTGCGGGCGCTGACGCGCTCGGGGCTCCTCGTCGTCGCGACCGGAGCCGCCGTGCGCGCACAGGCGGTGACGCCGCGCACCTCTGGCCCCCGCCCCTCGGGACCGGCACTGGCGACTGCCGGAGCGGCGGTCCCCCTCTCTCCCGCCGCGACCCGCAAGGCCGAGGCGCTCCTGCGAGACCACCTCCCGTGCCTGGGGTGCCACGCACTGGGCGGGACCGGGGGGCGCGTGGCTCCCGACCTCGCGACAGTCCGCACCCGGCGATCGAGCGCGTACATCGCCGCCATGGTCGACGCGCCCGCCCGGGTCGTTCCGGCAGCCGCAATGCCGCGCACGCCAATGCCGGCCGCGACGCGGGAATTGATCATCCGCTACCTGCAGACTCGCCCAGGGAGCGCCGATGGCGAGCTTCCGCCGCCCGCCGCACCGGCGCCACCCCTCCGCGACGGCGCCGCCCTGTATGCTCACTGGTGCGCGGCGTGCCACGGCGCGACGGGAAAGGGTGACGGCCCCAACGCAGCGGCGCTCCCCGTGAAGCCCGCAGCGCACGCCGACGCGGCGGCAATGTCGCGGCGCCCCGACGATTCGCTGTACGACACCATCGCCGGGGGCGGGGCGATCATGAACCGGAGTCCACGCATGCCCGCCTTTGGCGAGTCGCTGTCACCCGCCGAGATCCGCGCCCTCGTGGCCTACATCCGCACGCTGTGCCGCTGCCAGGGACCCGCCTGGTCGCGCGACGGCGGCGACACGCGCTAGCCCATGGCTCGCAAGCGGGAGCCCAAGGGCGACACCCCGATCCGGCGGGTAAACGCGAAGGACTCGGCGGTCGCCCCCCTCGCCACGAAGGACCCGTCGAAGCGCCCGTGGATTCTCCTCGGGGTGATCGCACTGCTGGTGCTCGCCGCCCTCCTCACGGTCGTGCGCCCGTGGGGACGGTCGTCCGACGGGGTGGCGAGAGGTGACGGCGGCGATCGGGTGCCGCTCCCGCCGCCGACGGTGCGGTTCGCCAGTGCCACCACCACGCCCGACGACTTCGTCGGCGCCGACGCGTGCGCGAGCTGTCATCGCACGGAGTACGAGCGGTGGCGAACGTCGACGCACGGCAACGCCGGCGGTGCCCCGTCACCTGCAACGGTCATCGCCCCCTTCAATGGCGCGCCGATCCGCTTCCGCGACGCCGAGGTACTGCCGACGTCGGCTGGGGGGACATACCGCTTCGTGGTGCGACAGCACGGGCGCGAGGCGCGCACCTATCGCGTGGATGGCGTGATCGGCAAGGGACACATGCAGGGAGGAGGGACCCAGGGCTTTGTCTCGAAGTTCGCCGACGGAACGTATCGCTTCATCCCGTTCGACTTCCATCGGGAGACGGGGAAGTGGTTCTGCAACACCGAAGCACGCGGTGGCCAGGGGTGGCAACCGATCACCCCCGCGCTCGCCCTCGCCGATTGCGGGGACTGGCCCCCCGCGCGAGTGCTCGGCGACGAGGTGCGTTACACCAACTGCCAGTCGTGCCACGGGAGCCAGATCACGGTCACCCTCGACTCGGCGAACGCGCGGACGCGCACGCGCTTCACCTCGCTGGCCCTCAATTGCGAGTCGTGCCACGGCCCGGGGCGCCGCCACCTGGCCCTGGTGCGCGACGCCAAGGCGATTGCGGCTGGCGATGTGGGAATGACGCCGCTCGAGACGCTGTCGAAGGACGGATCGCTCGGCGTCTGCTGGAGCTGCCACGCGCTCAAGGACCACCTGCGCGACGACTACCTCCCGGGCGAGACGCTGGAGGATTTCTACGCCATTCGCACTCCGCAGTTGGGGGAGCGCGCGCACCTGGCGGACGGACGCGTGCGTACCTTTGCCTACCAGGAGGGGCATCTCTGGTCCGACTGCTACGTGAATGGCGGGATGACGTGCACGTCGTGCCATGATCCGCACTCGCAGGGGTACCGCGACGTGATCGGGACGCCGCTCCCGGGGCGATTCGACGACCGGCAGTGCACCTCGTGCCACCAGGCCAAGGCCGCTGCGCCGCAGCTGCACACGCGACATGCCCCGGCCTCGGCGGGGAGCCGCTGTGTGAGTTGCCACATGCCGTACCTCCAGGAACCGCAAGTGGGGACGACGCTGCGCTACTCCCGCTCCGACCACACCATCCCCATCCCGCGCCCGAAACAGGATGGCGCCTCGGGGATCACCAGCGCCTGTCGCGGCTGCCACACCGAACGGACCGAGGCAGCACTCGACACGCAGGTGCGGGCCTGGTACGGGGAGCTCAAGCCGGTGGCGCGCGGGATTGCGGCTGCGCAGCGGATCGAGACCGTCTCCGACCGTCGCGAGGCGGCGGCCCTCGTGCTGCACCCGGACGAGCGGCACACTGCGGCCCTCTTTGCCGGCATGGCACAGTTTGCCGAGCGCTTCCTCGCGGCCGACATGCCCGACGTGGAGGACGAGGTGATCGCGCGACTCGACTCGCTCGGCGATCACCCCAACGCCGACGTGCGGGCACTGGCGCTCGCCTCATTGCATCTGGCGGCTGGCGAGCGGGGGGGCGTGCGGGCCCGGCTCGCCGCCCACCTGCAGACGCTGGGCGCGGACGAGCCGCGCGTCCGCTCGCGCTGGGCGCTGGTGCTCGGCTTCTTCGGCGACCGGGCCCGTGGTGCGGGCGACGTGACGGCGGCGGCCACGATCTACCGCAAGGCGCTGGAGGTCGATCCGGACAACGCGCGCATCTATCAGAACCTCGGCGTCGCCCTCTCGCAGGGGGGCGACTTCGGCGGCGCCGTCGCCAGTCTCAAGCAGAGCCTGACGCTCGCCCCGCGGCAACCGCTCACGCAGGTCAACCTGGGGATCGCACTCGCGTCGCAGGGTGACAAGGAGGGGGCGATTGCCGCCTACCGCGAGGCACTCCGCCTGAACGCCCACGAGCCGCTCGCCTGGTTCAACCTTGGCAACGCCCTCTTCGAACTCGGGCGACAGGGCGAGGCCGAGTCGGCGTATGCCAAGGCAGTGGAGGGCGATCCGTCGATGCCGGTGGCGCACTTCTACCTCGCGCGGACGCTCGCCAACCGCGGGGAGCTGGCGCGGGCGCTCCGTGAGGCGGAGGCCGGGCTCGAGTTCGCACCCGACGATCCCCAGGCGCTGGAGGCGCGCCAGCGCTTGCGTCAGCTCATCGCCGGCGGCGGCGCGAAGTAGCCTTCGCCGCAGGGCCTGCGGCGCGGCGCATCAGGCGGACGAGCGTGCGCACCTCATCGGCTTCCAGCGACTGGCGAATCCCCACGAGCTCCGCATCGTCGGCGTAGAGGAGAAATTGGCGGGTTCCCCCGCTGTCGATGCGCGACAGGACTAGCGAAGCCGTCCCCACGCCGGGCTCCTCCAGGACCACGCGCGCGCGCTGCACGGTGTCGTTTGGCACCTTCACGCGTCGCGCGCGCCGCGGCGCGGGGACGAGGAGCTTGGTGGCCGAGTCGGCCCAGCGACGGGCGTCCGTTGCACGGACGGTGAGGGTGAGGGTGCGAGCCGCGCCGGCCACGCCGATCCCGATCGTTCCGTCGCCAGCGGGGCGCAGGATCAGGGCGAGATCACCGAAGAGCGTCCGGATCGGCGGGCGACGGGCCTGCGCCGTATCCTGCCCCTCGGCGATCGGCGCCAGCCAGAGCAACGCGGCGCCGAGGACCGGAAGGAGACGTCGCCCGCGTGCTCCTGAGGGGAGGGGCGTCCGGCGCCGCGAAGACGCGAGGTTCATCGTGGCTGGGATGGACGAGTGGGGGATGACATCGGGCAGTGAGGAAGGGTAGCGCGCCGGGCGCGGAGGCGCTGCAGGACGCGAATGGCGCGTCGATGGGCGGCGGCGGAATGCTGCATCACCCCCCCACCTTGGTTGAATCCCCCGGTTGACGGGACGTCGTGTCCTCCACAAGCATATGGCGAATCGTCGAGACCGCGCCGTATTTTCGGGACGATTTTTCCGGACCCTATACACCATCTCCCACGAGGTGTTGATGTTCGCAACCCGAGTTCGTCGATTTGCCGTCGTGTGTGCCCTCGCCGTATTCGCGCGTCCTGCGTTTGCGCAGGGAGGCGCCATCGTTGGCAAGGTCTCCACAGAAGGCGGCACCCCGCTCCGCGAGGTCCGCGTCTCGGCGGTGAACGCCACTGGCCAGACCTCGGCCTCGGTACTCTCGCGCGAAGATGGCACGTACCGCATCGCGAACGTCACGGCCGGCACCTACTCGGTGTCGTTCCGGCGCATCGGCTATGCCGAGGTCCAGCGCCAGGGCGTCGAGGTCGCCGATGGCGGGACGGCCACGGTCGACGTGAGCATGAAGGAAGTCGCCACCCAGCTCAACCCCGTGGTGACGACGGCGTCGCGCAAGCCGGAGAAGGTGCTCGATGCGCCGGCGTCGGTCTCCGTGGTTGACGTGCGCGAGATCCAGGAGCGTCCCGCGGTCACGGTGGCCGATCATGTGCGCGGAGTCCCCGGGATCGACGTGAACCAGGGCGGCATTGCCCAGTCCAACGTCGTGGCCCGCGGCTTCAACAATGCGTTCTCGGGCTCGATCCTGATGCTGCAGGACTATCGCTTCGCCGGTGTCCCGTCGCTTCGCGTGAACGTCCCCTTCCTTATGACGGGGGTCAACGAGGACGTCGAGCGCATCGAGGTCCTACTCGGTCCGGCATCGGCCCTCTACGGCCCCAACTCGGCAAACGGCGTGTTGCATATCATCACCAAGTCGCCGTTCGAGTCGCAGGGAACGACGGTCACCATCGACGGCGGCGAGCGCTCGTTGCTGCGCGGGGCGATCCGCCATGCCGGTCTCGTGGGGACCAAGGTCGGATACAAGCTCTCGGGCGAGTACTTCAGCGCCAACGACTGGAACAGCTCGTCGGCGCACGACACCCTGGGCAACATTCTTCCCAACTTTGATCCGGGCGAGCCCGACGTCTTTCCGGCCCAGGCGCCGGCCGGGCGCGCCGGCAAGCCCAATATCCGCGATTTCGAGCTGCGCCGGTTCTCCTCGGAGGCCCGTGTCGACGTGCGCCCGACGGACAACTCGGAATTCGTGACGACCTTCGGGTACACCAAGGTCGGCAATGGTCTCGAGCTCACCGGCGCCAACGGCACGTCCCAGATCAAGAACTGGACCTACCAGAGCATCCAGCAACGGGCGCGCATCGGGCGACTGTTCGCGCAGGTCTTCGCCAACCTCAGCAACGCCGGGAACGACGATTCGCTCTCGACGACCGGGACGTTTCTCCTCCGGTCCGGTCAGCCGATCGTCGACCAGTCTCGCGTCTTCGCCGCCCAGTTGCAGCACGGCCTGTCCCTGGGCTCGCGGCAGGACTTCGTGTACGGGCTCGACTGGATCAGGACCAACCCGCGCACGGGCGGGACGATCAACGGGCGCAATGAAGAGCACGACGACGTGACGGAGTACGGTGGCTACATCCAGTCCACCACCAACCTCACGCGCAAGTTCGACCTCATTGCGGCGCTGCGCATGGACCACAACTCGCTGATCGACGGGTACCAGACGTCGCCGCGCGTGGCCCTGGTCTTCAAGCCATCGGAGACGCAGAACTTCCGCATCACGTACAACCGCGCCTTCTCCACGCCGGCCAACTTCTCGTACTTCCTGGACCTCATCCAGGCGCGCAACATCGGCAACTCGGGCTACAACATTCGCGCGCTGGGCAACCCGCCCAAGAACGGCTGGAGCTTCAACCGTTCGTGCGGCTCCGTCAACAGCGGGTTGTGCATGAAGTCGCGCTTCACCGGCGGGAACAACTGGGTTCCGTCGTCGGCGGCCGGCGTCTACAAGGGGGTCATCGCCGGGCTGCGCCCCAACCTGGTCGCGCTCCTCACGCCGTCGCTCGGCGCCACGCTGGCCAACGCCCTGGTGGCCGGGCTCGGCAACTTGCAGCCGACGGATGCGCAGGTCGGGACGCGCATTGCCTACCTCAACCTGGCAACCGACCCCACGAAGGACATCCAGGGCGGAAACCTGCGCGACATCGGCCCCCTCGATGCGTCGTACAACAAGACCTACGAGCTGGGCTACAAGGGGATCATCGCCAACAAGCTGCGCCTCGCCGTCGACGGCTGGTTGCAAAAGCGCGGTGACGTCGGTAATCCGGCCGGGCTCGCGACGCCGAACGTCTTCTTCAACGGCCAGCAGCTTGGCGGCTACCTCGGCCAGAACATCGTGCAGATCCTCATGGCCGCTGGCCTCCCGCAGGCGCAGGCGGTTGCGGCGGCGGGACAGATTGCCCCGTCCATCGCCACGGCTGCGGCCTCACTCCCACTGGGGATCGTGCAGTTCAACAACGACACCTTCGCCAACGGCTCCGACGTCTACGCGACCTACACCTCCAGCAGCAACAAGGAGATCACCGTCAAGGGTGTCGACATGGCGGTGGATTACGTGGCCAACGAGTACGTGACGCTGGCCGGGACGTACAGCTGGGTGAGCGACCTGATCTTCCGCGACATCATCAGCTCCAACGCATCGCCGCTGATGCTCAATGCGCCGGATGGCAAGGCGTCGCTCAGCATGAAGTTCCGCGACGAGCCCAACAAGTACGGAATGGAATTCCGCTGGCGCTACATGAGCAGCTATCCGGTCAACTCGGGCGTATACGCCTCGGGGAATGACATCAGCGGGCGCCCGATCCGCTTCCAGCGCCCCGGCTCCACGGCGTACTACGTGTACGACGGCGTGCCGAGCAGCAACCTGTTCGACGTCAGCTTCAACTACCGCCTCCCGTTCGGCTCGCAGGAAGTGCTCTGGTCGATCAACGGGACCAACGTGCTGAACAAGAAGGTCCGCACCTTCCCCGGCTCGCCGGAGATCGGGCGGATGGTGGTGACCCGCTTGCAGTACTCGTTCTGAGCTACACCCAACACAGAGGGGGCAGGAGCCAGCGGCTCCTGCCCCCTTCGTGCGCTCAGGAGACGAGACATCGAGGAGACGCGCGGACCACCGGACGATCAGACCGGACATCCAGAAGGCGAGCGGTTGGGCGAAGAGGGGGGCTGGACGGCGGAGGTAGCTTGCCTTCAGGGCGCGTCTCCACTTGTCACCCACACGTGCGTACGGAGGTTTCCTTGCACCCGCTGCTCGACCTCACGGCACGGCCGGTCGTCGGCCACCGTGGCAACTGCGCCCACGCCCCGGAGAATACGCTCACGTCGTTCCGGCAGGCTGCGGCGTTAGGCGTCGACGCACTGGAGTTCGACGTGCGCCTCACGCGCGACGGCGAGGTCGTGGTCTTTCATGATCCTACCGTGCTGCGGACGACCGGGGCAGCGGGAACGGTGGCCGAGCTGACGCTGGCCGAGCTCAGGGAACTCGACGCGGGGGCGACATTCAGCGCCGACGGTGGGCTTACGCACCCGTTTCGCGGCCGCGGCGTCGCGATCTCCACGCTGGCCGAGGTGCTCGAGGCATTCCCGTCCATGCCGGTGCTGATCGAGATCAAGGTCGCGGAGGCCGCCCCGGCGACGCGCGCGGTCATTGAACGGCTCGGCGCCGAATCACGCTGCATCGCCGCGTCGTTCCAGCCGGCCGCGCTCACTGCGTTCGCCGGGAGCCGGATCCCGATTTCCGCAACGCCGGAGATGGTGTCGCCGCTCGTGATCCCCGCGCTCCTGCGCCGCCGCTTCACGGCGCTCCCGTTCCAGACGATGTCGCTCCCCCGTTTCTACCGCGGGATCCCTGTCCCGTTAGGCGCGCTGGCCCGCGCGGTGGAGGCGGCCGGGGTGGCCGTGCATGCGTGGACGATCAATTCGCCGAGCGTCGCGCAACGCCTGTGGAGCCGGGGCGTGCGCGGGATCATCTCCGACGACCCGGGGAAGATCCTGCGCGCCCGGCGAGGGTGAGGGCCGCGCCGCGGCTACTGCCCGAGCGCCGAGATCGCCACCGGCTGCAGCGCCCCGCTGCTGACGGCGAGGGTATTGGTTCCCGCGACGCTGCCAAGCGTCCAGCGGGCCGTCACCTCGCCTAACGCATTGGTGATTCCGGACTGCGGCGAGATGAGCCCGCCCCCGGCGACGACCTGGAAGGCGACGGCGATCCCCTTCATCGCCACGTTACCGGGGCCGATGATGCGGATGACGATCGGGTTGGGGAGCGCCGCGCCCGCGCGGGCGGACTGGTTGTTGCCCTGTGCGACCACGATATCGGTCGGGAGGAGCGAGGTCGCGCTGACGTTCACCGCCTCGACCCCCGGCACCGAGGCGCGCAGCAGTTGCGCCGCCTCGTTGGGGCCTACGGTCCATTTCACCTTCACCTCGCCGTTCTCGTCGCTGGGCGCGCTCCCCGGGTTCACCGCCCCTCCACCCTGCACCACGCTGAAGCCGATGGGGAGCTTGGCGATCGGACTCCCGTCGGTGCCAAGGACGCGGATGATCACCGGGTTCGGGAGTTCGCTCCCGCCTTGTGCCTGCTGGTTGTTTCCCTGGACCACGACGAGGGAGCCGGGGATCGGCGCGGCGACGACCTGCTTCCCGCACCCGCCAAGAGCGACCGCGGCGACGAGCGATGAGAGATGGCGCAGCGCACGCGGGCGCATGTGGACTTGAGGACGCATGTCGGATCGGCCGTGAGGCGTGACCGGGGGCGGGATGCGGCTACTGCATCCCTCCGCGCGTCGTCACGCGGAGCCCGGGACTTCCGTGGTGAAGTATCGGCCGCCGCCGCGGAGTCCTGAGCGTCTCCTCATGCACCCCGCCGAAGCCGGGGGCGATTCAGCTGACGGGGGCGTTCCAGGCCGGGAGCGCCCGCTCGACCACCGGGACCAACCCCTCGGCCACACGCGCGGCCAGGGAGTCGGCCCGCGCCTGTCGCTCCTGCCACTCGGTCGCGTTGAACCGCCGAGCGGGAGCGATCGGCACCATGATGCGCACCAGCGCCTCCTCGGTGCGCCCGTGCGTGGCCGCATCGCGCAGGAGGTCCCACTTCACGCCGTACTCGTTCCACGCCACCCGGCCGCGCCCCTGATACCAGTAGTAGACCATCGCCTGCATTGGACCGTTGGCGAGAACGTACCGGTTGACCGTGACCGGCTTCCCCGCCACCTGCAACGCGCGCGTCCCCGACTCCACGGTCTGCCACCCGGCCCCGGGGAGGCAGTTGCGCGGCGAGTGGATCGTGCGGCCGGTAACCTGCGAGTCGTAGTACCCGACGTACACCGAGAACGCACGCGTCGAATCGTCGCGCTGGTCGAAGATGCGGTAGGCGTAGTCGGACATCCCCGCCACCTGCTGCTCGTTCTCGCTGATGGCCC
>DAIESF010000094.1 GCA_027346425.1 Gemmatimonadota bacterium
TCGTCGATCGTCTCGCGATAGACGGGAATGCGGGCGTGCTCCGAACTGCGCACGCGATCGACGACCTCGGACCACGGCGTGTCCCGGTCGATGGCGACCATGTCCACGCGCGGCACCATCAGTTCGTGCACTTCGGTGTCGCCCAGGCGGAAGACCCCCCGCAGCTGCTGCTCCTCCTCCTTGGTCGCCTCGGCCTCGGCCGCCACCACTTGCCGGAACTGCTCGACGGTCGCCTCGCGCTCCTCCTCCCGGTCGGTGGGCGGTGGAAGGAGGCGATGGAGCGTGCCATCGATCCACCCGCCTAACGATGCGATGGGGGCCAGCAGGCGCTCGATGGTACGGATGAAGGGATACAGCCGCCCGGCCGCTCGCTCGCCGCCGACACTTCCGGCGCTGCGCGCCAGCGACTCCGTGACCCCGACCAGCACGACCGCGGCAACGAGGCCGAGCAGGAGGTCCTCGCCGCGCGAACGCGACGCGAGGTCGAGCGCGACCGCGACGCTCACCCCTCCGGTGAGCTGCGCCATGACCCGCGCGAACGCCAGCGCGCGGTGGGCGCGCTCCCGCCGCTGGTGCAGGGCCCGCAACTCCGCCCGGAGCGACGCGTCGGGATCCAGGGCAAGCATCGCCCCGTCGGCTCCGGCACACGCCGCCGCCACCGCCGCCGCCACCAGCGCCATGACCCACGCGCCGACGGTCACCACGCCCCCTCCCCACGCAGGCGGCGCACCCACCGTTCCTGTCGCCGCCACATGGCCGACTGCAGGCGTGCCGCTCCCTCGGGATGGTCCCAGCCCAGCGCATGCAACACGCCATGCACCGTCAGCCGCGCGAGTTCCTCGCGCACCGAGCAACCGAACGCGGCGGCATTCGCCCTCGCGACCCCGGGGGCGATGTACACATCCCCGACCATCGGCGCGCCCGTCGCCGCCGCCGCATGCTCGAACGTGAGGATATCGGTCGCCCCGGTGTGGCCCAGGTGCCGGCGGTTGAGCCGGGCGATGGTGCGGTTGGTCACGAAGGTGATCGTGAGCATCGCCGACCGGCAGCCTTCGCCGCGCAGCACCTGGCCGGCGATCGCCGCCACGCGCGCGCGCGAGAGGGCGACGCGTCCCGCTTCGCTCGACACCTGCACGTCGAGCGCGAAGCGCCGCCCGGCTCCCGGGGAAGGGTCGTCGTCCATGCAGCTCAGGCGCCCAGGTCTTCGGCGTAGGCCCGAATGATCTCGCGCACCAGGCGGTGCCGCACGACGTCCACGTCGGTCAGGTAGTGGATGGCGATCCCGTCGATGTGCGACAGGATGCGTTCGATCTGCAGCAGCCCCGACTCCTCGCGCTTGGGGAGGTCGATCTGCGTCTTGTCGCCGGTGATGACCGTCTTCGAGTTCGCCCCGAGGCGCGTGAGGAACATCTTCATCTGCGCATTGGTGGCATTCTGCGATTCGTCGAGGATGACGAAGGCATCGTTGAGCGTGCGCCCGCGCATGTAGGCCAGCGGGGCGATCTCGATGACCCGCGTCTCGAGCGCCTTCTGCATGCGCTCCACCGGCATCATGTCTTCGAGGGCATCGTACAGCGGGCGCAGGTAGGGATCGACCTTGGCCTGCAGGTCGCCGGGGAGGAAGCCAAGGCTCTCCCCCGCCTCGACCGCCGGACGCGCGAGGATGATGCGGCGCACGCGCTTGCGCGCCAGCGCATCGACCGCCGCGGCAACCGCGAGGTAGGTCTTCCCTGTCCCCGCCGGACCGATCCCGATCACGATGTCGTTCTCGGCGATCGCGCGCAGGTACTCCCCCTGGCCGGGGGTCTTGGGCTGGATGACCCGGCGCCCCCCCGGCAGGGCGATGCGGAACTCGCCGTCGGTGTCGTCGCGCGACGCGTCGAGCGACATGCGCAACACGTCATCGGCGTCGAGCGCGCCGCGCTGCCGCGCCGTCTCGATCATCCGCTGGGCGATCGCCACGGCGCGTTCCACGGCGTCGGGCGTCCCGCTCAGCGTGAGCGCGTCGCCACGTAGCGCCACCCGCGCCCCAGAGAGGCGCTGCAGCTCCACGAGGTTGGCGTCATTCACCCCCGCCAGCGTGAGGGGATCGCACCCCTCGGCGCTCAGGGGGTGCGTCTGCGGCTGGGTCAACGTCTCGTCAGGCACGACTCAATCGGTGATGGAAAGGTGGAGCGCCTGCAGGTCCGCCGCCTTGACCGGGGTCGGCGCGCCTTCGAAGAGGGCGCGGGCCGCCGTCGTCTTGGGGAAGGCGATGACGTCACGCAGCGACGGCGCTCCGGCCAGGAGCATCGCGATGCGGTCGAAGCCTAACGCGAACCCTCCGTGCGGCGGCGCGCCGGCGGCAAGGCCGTCGAGCAGGAAACCGAACCGGCGCTGCTGGTCGTCCGCGTCGATCCCGAGGAGCCGGAAGATCAGCCCCTGCACCGCCGGGTCGGTGATGCGGATCGACCCGCTCCCGAGCTCGTTGCCGTTGTACACGGCGTCATAGTGCTGCGCCCGGCAGCGTCCCGGGTCGCTTTCCAGGAACGGAAAATCCTCGGCGTGCGGCGACGTGAACGGGTGGTGCGCCGGGACGTGCGCCCCCGTCTCCGGATCGTGCTCGAACAGCGGGAAGTCGACCACCCAGCAGAAGGCATGCTCGGCTAACTGCGGAATGCCGGGGCGCCTGACCACGAGGGTGCGCACGGCGTGCAGCGCCGGCGAGGTGATCTCGTCCTTCCCGACCACCGCGAGGAGGAGATCCCCTTCCGCGCTCTCCACCGCGTCGAGGGCGCTTGCTCCGATCGCCTTCACCCCCTGCCCCTCCCAGCCCGCTGCGGTGCGCTTGGCCCAGATCAGCCCCCCGGCCTTCGCGTCCTTCGCGGCGGCCGTGTAGCCGTCGATCTCCTTGCGCGACGCGTCGGCCCCGTGCGGTACGCGAAGCCCGCGCACCCGCCCGCCGACCGCCAGGGCCTCGCTCACGAACGGCGCCGCGTCCCCCCCGACCCGTGCCGTCAGGTCCTCGATCTCGACCCCGAAGCGGAGATCCGGCTTGTCGACGCCAAAACGCTCCATCGCCTCGCGCCAGGTGAGGCGCGGGAAGGGGCGTGGGATCGTGTGCCCCCCCTCGTCCCACAGCGCGACGAGCACCTCCTCCACCACGTCCTGCACGTCCTGCGCGCTCACGAAGCTCGCCTCGAGGTCGATCTGCGTGAACTCCAGCTGCCGGTCGGCGCGAAGGTCCTCGTCGCGAAAGCAGCGCGCGATCTGGAAGTAGCGGTCATACCCCGCCACCATCAGCAGCTGCTTGTAGATCTGCGGCGATTGCGGGAGCGCGTAGAACTCGCCCCGATGCACGCGGCTCGGCACGAGGAAGTCGCGCGCCCCTTCCGGGGTCGGCTTGGTGAGGATCGGCGTCTCGATCTCGAGAAAGCCCAGCCCGGACATCGTCGCCCGCGCGCGTTGCAGCAGGCGGTGACGCATGACGAGGTTGGCCTGCAGCTCGGGGCGGCGCAGGTCGAGCACCCGGTACTTCAATCGCAGTTCCTCGGCAGCCAGCTTCTCTCCCTTGCCGCGGGCCACGGGGATGGCGGGAACCTGCGCCGGCCCCACGACGCGCGCCGAGGTGGCGCGCAGCTCCACCGCTCCCGACTCCAACTCGGGATTGCGCCCCTCCGGCGGCCGGGCCACCACCTCACCCTCCACCAGAATGACCGTCTCCGGCGTCAGGCGCTCCGCCACCGCCAGCGCCTCGGCGGTCGCCACCCCGGGGGCGAACGAGACCTGCAGGAGGCCGGCGCGATCGCGCAGGTCGACGAACACGAGTCCCCCGAGGTTCCGCGTGCGATGCACCCATCCCCCCACCCGCACCCGCACGCCCACGTGCGCCTCACGCAGGGATCCACACAGGTGCGTCCTCATGGCGGTCGCCAATGGGTTCGAACTCGTCACGTCCTCGTCTCCCGGCGCACCAGCGCCGCCCGCGATAGTGAGGCACCGAGCGTGGCCCCCGCCACGTCGGCCACCCAGTCAAGCGCATCCGCGCTTC
Source organism: Gemmatimonadota bacterium (assembly GCA_027346425.1). Taxonomy (GTDB): domain Bacteria; phylum Gemmatimonadota; class Gemmatimonadetes; order Gemmatimonadales; family Gemmatimonadaceae; genus SCN-70-22. The sequence goes on from DAIESF010000094.1 coordinate 4,031, forward strand.
GACCGGGAATCCACTGCTGATGCCACTCATCCGCTGCCGCAAAGGTGGCGACGGCCAATCCGGCGAGGAGCCACCCCCCTCGCCCCTCCTTCACCACGGCGCGCGCAACCAGGAAGCCCAGCACGCCGTACAGCGCCCCGTGCACCACCTTGTCCAGCCCCGGAATGCGCGGCCCTTCAGGAAGCGCCGCCCCGGGGATCGACGTGGCGGCGAGGATCATCGCCCCCCACAACGCCACCGGGGTCCAGCGACGCACCACACGCATCACGGTCGCTCTCGCCCGCACGACCGCGCCCCACCGGAACCGGCGCGCAGGACGAGCGGCAAGGAACGACTGGTCCGGCTGGATCGGGGCATGAAGTGGGGCGAACCGACCCCCGGCGCCACCGAGGGTCGGCGCGCCGGAGAGACCGGTGGAACTACGTGCACGCAATGTAGTTTTCCGAGGGCCCCCGTGGTAGGCGAGGAGTTGACCCGCCCCCACGAACCCGATAAGCTCAACCGCATGTCACGCTTTGTGTTGGACCACCGCGCGCTGTGCGTCATCGGCCGGTGGACCACTTCGCGCTGGCCGGCGCGGAGGCGCGCTCGCGCGCTTCCCGTTGCCCCGCCCTTCCCCCGCTGAGCGCGTCCGCGTGAAGACCAACCTCCTCAACCTCACGCCCGCCCACGCCGCAGAAACGCTCGGCGCCTTCCTGGCGGCGCGCGGGGAACCCGCCTACCGAGTCAAGCAGCTCCTCCCGGCACTCTGGCAGCACCCGGTCACGGCGTTCCAGGAGGTCACCACCCTCCCGCAGGCGCTGCGCGACGCCCTCGACGAGGCCTTCGCGCTCCCCCGGCTCTCCCTCGTCGCCCGCCAGTCCTCGAGCGACGGAACCGAGAAGTTCCTCTTCCAACTGCAGGACGGACAGTCGATCGAGACCGTCGCCATCCCCGACGCCGATCGCATGACGTTCTGCATCTCGTCGCAGGCCGGGTGCGCGCTGCAGTGCGCCTTTTGCGCCACCGGCGTGATGGGTTTCGCCCGCAACCTCGAGGTCCACGAGATCGCCGGCCAGGTACGCGAACTCGCCCTCCTCGACCCACCGGTGCGCCCAACCAACATCGTCTTCATGGGGATGGGCGAGCCGCTCATGAACTGGGGGAACGTCGACCCCACGCTGACCATCCTCACCGCCCCCGACGGCTTCGGGATCGGGGCGCGCCACATCACCGTCTCGACGGTGGGCGTCCTTCCGGGGATCATCGCGTTAGGCGAGCGCCCGGAGCAGTTCCGCCTCGCCATCTCCATCCACGCCCCGTCAGACGAGCTTCGCCGCTCGCTGATGCCGATCAACGTGAAGTACCCCCTGGCCGAGGTCGTTGCGGCCGCGGCGGCCTTCGACCGGCGCGTGACGTTCGAGTACGTGATGCTCGGCGGCATCAACGACGAGCCGGAGCACGCCGACCAGCTGGCGGCGCTGGCCAGGGAGTGCAAGGCCTTCGTGAACCTCATCCCGCTGCACCCCGGGGGCGCGGGCAACTTCACGCCGACCACCGCGGCCGGCATTCGCGCCTTTGCCAGCCGCCTGCGGCGGATCGGGGTCGAAGTGGCCATCCGCAAGAGCCGCGGCAAGGACATTGCGGCCGCCTGCGGGCAGCTACGGGTAGAACGCCTCCGGCGGCGTGCGCACCACGCGCCCCAGCAGGACGGTGATGTCCACGTAGCGTGCGCTGTCGGGGCGCGATTCCACCGCCGCCCCGCCTAACGCCTCGCTGACCAGCGCCGCCCACTCGGGGTGCCCCGTGCGGTCCAGAACAAGCGTCGAATCGCGTGGCGGCCCCTGCCCTGCGTACTTCACGACGTCGAAGCCGGCATCGCGCAGGTACAGCGTCACGCGGCGCGCGACCCCACGTGTCGTCGTCGTGTTGAAGACCTCGACCCGGATCCTCGTTCCGGCCGGCACGACGCGGCGGACGGGGGCCCCCTGCGGCGCCGGGGCGTCGTCAACGCTCGCGGCGCGGGGGCGCTGGAACCACCACCACCCCCCTCCCGCACCGAGAAGCGCGACCACCGCCACCCACAGCGCCACGCGCTTCATCGCACGCGGTTCCACAGCGCCGCCGTCTCGGGGAAGATCGTTTTCCCCTCGCGCAGCGTCCACTCGATGCGCGTGCGCACGACCTGCCGGAACACTCCGTCGAAGTCGAGCGGGACGTGCGACGCGAGAAAGGCGCGGTCCTCCTGCGAGAACGGCCGCCCGGGCTCCAGGTAGTCGGCCATGAACAAGGCCCGCCCGACGCGCCCCCACTCGGGGTTGCCCAGCGTGTGCCAGCGGATCGCCTCCAGCAGCTCGTGGCGCGTCTCGCCTTCATCGGCCAGCCGACGCGCCGCCGCCGGGCCGTGCAACACCGAGTCGGGGAGCGACGGGTCGGGTGCCGCCAGCCGCAATTCGTCGAGCGGCGCATCGCGCAGCGCATCGTGAAGGCGCCCCGCATCGTGCCACATCGTCCGCTCGGTGTCGGTCAGGTGCAGCGCCTCGCTCCAGCGATCAAGGAGCGCCGTGACCCGCGCGATGTGCAAGCGCCGTCGCTCGCTCACCTGCGCCCACGGCGGGAGAACCACCGCGGGCGGGACGCGAGGGGAAGACGACGCTGGATCAGCAGAGGGAGACACGACGCCGCAACCTAAGAGCGCACCGGATGGGCGTCAATTTCACCGCTGCCCCAGGCGCGACAGACGACGCGCCAGGTCGCCGAGGTACGTCGCGAGGTCACGCAGTTCACGCGTCGCCCCCTCCACCTCGTGCACCGATCGCGCCTGCGACTCCGACGTCCCCGCCAGCTGCTCGGCGCCCTCGCGATTCCGGCGCGAGATCTCCGCCACTCGCGCCATCCGCTCGCGCATCCCGCCCACCGCGTCATCCTGCGTGTGCGAGACCTCGGCGATACGCTTGGCCCACGTCGCCGCGGCGCGCGACGAATCCACCACCTGCGCCATCGCGTCGCGGGCCGACCCGGACAGCGTCTCCACGTCCGACACCAGGCTGCGCCCACGATCCATCTGCCGAGTCGCCCGCTCCATCTGCCCCACCAGCGTCGCGACCAGCACGCTGGCCTCTTCCGAGGCACGCCCGCTCTGTTCGGCGAGCTTCCGGATCTCCTCGGCCACCACGGCGAACCCTCGTCCCTCCTCCCCGGCACGCGCCGCCTCGATCGCCGCATTGAGCGCCAGCAGGTTCGTCTGCTCGGCGAGGTCCTTGATCACACCGATGAATGACGTCACCCGGCGCGTCTCGTCGCCGAGGTCGGCCATGATCGCCCCGCTCTCGCCCACGAATCCCTTGGCGCTGACGAGTCGCTCGATCGCCGTTCCGATCGTCGCCCGGTGCTCGGTGGCGATCTGCACGGCTCGCTCGCTCGCCCCCGCCGCCTCACGCGCGTCGCGGGCAATCGTCGACGTCGTGGCGTGCACCTCCTCGGCCGCGTCGCGACCGCGCGCGGCCTGGTCGCTCGCTTCTGCCACCGAACGCGAGATCTCCGCCGCCAGGCGCGCCACTGTCTCGGCGCCGCTGCGCAGCGTGTGCGCCGACTCGTTCATCGTGGCCACCTGCCGCTCCAGACGGGCCACCGACTCCACCAGGGGACGCCGCAGGTCCTGGATGTGGATCGTCGTCGCCAGCTGGCTGGCGAAGCGTTGCACGACCGCGAGCTCCTTGGGGCCGTACATCTCGCGCTTGTGGTGCTCGAGCTCGAGGAGTCCCACCGCGCGCTCGCCGAACAGGAGCGGAACCACGACGGTGCTGTGCACCGACTCGCGCACCCGCGTCAGACGCGGGTCGACCGAGGCGTCGTTGACCACGACGGCCCTGCCGCTGGCCAGCGCCTCCTCGCGGAGCGCCCGCCCGCTCTCCGGCGGATCGATCGGAGGGTCGAGCAAGCCGTCGCGGCTCGTAAAGAGGAGGCGCGGCTCTCCGTCCTGGAGGCGATGGATGCGGAACTCCCGCCAGTCCACCAGCCGGTTGGCCAGTCCGGCGATGCGGGCGAAAGCATCGCCAAGCGAGACGTCGATCGACACGACGAGCTCCATCTGGTGCACCTTGTTCAGCTCCTCGGCGGCGATCGCCTCCTCCAGGATCCGCTGGAAGAGGAGGGCCGAGAAGCCCAGCGCGACGGCCACCACGAGCCATCCGGCGTGCCCGACATTCGAGATCGTGAGCACGATGAGGAACGTCGCTCCGGTGGCGGCGCCGAAGGTGATGACCTCGTACCGGAGGATCAGCGACCGTTCGTCGGCGAGGAGCTTGTCGCGGATGAGGAGCGAGAAGTACTGCAGGGCGCGTCCGGTCACGAAGTACGTGAAGACGAAGACCGACATGGCCGGGATGACATCGGCCGTGAGCGTTCCCGCCAGCTGCACGTTGAGCAGGACCGCGGTCGCCGCATAGGCGCCGTACGCGGCGGCGAGGGCAAGCGCCTCGCGCCCCGCGTTCACCCACGCCCACCAGAGCATCTTGCGGTGCAGGAGCCAGTCGGCGCACAGGATCCCGGCGAACACCGCCATCGTTCCGGCACTCGCCCCGAGCACGAGGGCCCCCGCCATCGACGCGACCGGCGTCCCCGAGAGCGTCGAGTACTTGGTGAGCGCGACCGGGCGGGCGCGGAGGAGGATTGTCGCCACCGCGACGACCACCAGTGACAGCGGGTGCGTCGCCCACCGCGGGTCGGCGACGGCGAGTCCGCCAACCACCGCGGTCCCCGCAATCGCGATCCCTCGCGTGATCAGGTCGACGCGCAAGCGCACGTCAGGAGGCGTCGAGCGCCTGGCGGAGTTCGACGGTAAGGGCGTGCGCCGCGTCGATGCTGGTCTCGGCCGCCTTCACGATCGCGCTCCCCACCACGATCCCGTCGGCGAGTCTGCCGATCGCCCGCGCTTGCGCACCAGTGGAGATCCCGAAGCCGACGCAGATGGGGAGGTCACTCGCCTCGCGCAGGCGGGCGATGGTCTCGGGGAGGTCGCTCGCCACGTCCTGCTGCATCCCCGTCACACCGAGTCGCGAGATGAGGTAGACGAAACCGCGCCCATGCCGGGCGATGTCGCGCATGCGGTCGATGGGGGTGGTGGGAGCCACCAGGCGAACGAAGGCGAGCGGTCCCTCCCCGATCCACGCCTCACGCACCGGGTCGGCTCCCACCGGGAGATCCGTCAGGAGCAACCCGTGCACGCCGGCATCGGCGGCCCGCGACAGAACGTCCGGCCCTGCCGCCATGATCGGGTTGAGGTAGCTGAAGAGCACGACCGGCACGGTCAGGCGCGCCTCGCGCACCATCTCCAGCACCTCGGAGAGCCCCACACCGTGCTCCAGTGCGACCTGCGAGATGCGCTGGATCACCGGACCATCGGCCATGGGATCAGAGAACGGGACGCCGACTTCGATCACGTCGGCGCCCCCCGCCTCGAGGGCGCGCATCAGCGCAACTGAGCGGGCGGGATCCGGGTGCCCGGCGGTCATGTACGTCACGAGGGCGCGCCGGTTGGCACGGGCCAGGGATTCGAACCGCTGCGCGAGCGGATCAGACGAAATAGTCGCCGACATTTATGCCGTACCGATCGGGGTTCTCGGTCTTGATGATGGTGCGGGCGAACGTCCCGTCGCCCTTCTGTTCCGTGAGGTCGACCAGGTGCCCCGGGAAGAGCACGTTGCCGCGGTCGTCGCTGACGATGCGGACGATGGGACGCGAAATCGCCGTCGGGTTCGGATTGGTGGCATGCACGACCGCCAGTTCGAACGTGTCGAGGACGACCAGCGTCCCGACCGGGAAGACGCCCAGCAGGTTGATGAACCCCTTCACCACGACGGGGTCCATCCCGCGTCGCGGATTGTCGCGCATCCCGGCCAGCACCGCGGCGGGCGACAACGGGACCGTCTGATACGCGCGGCGCGAGGTGGCCGCATCGAACCCGTCGGCCACCGCCACGATCTTGCTGAAGATGCTCTGCAGGCGCGGGCGCGTGCTCTTCGGATACCCGGTGAGGTCGGTCTTCATGTGGTGCTCGTACGCCACCACCATCGCGCGATAGGGCAGCTCCTGCTGCCCGCGCATGTGGAAGAGGGCGAGCACCCCGAGCCAGGGGTGCGCGGCCAGCCACCGCCAGTCGTCGTCGTTGAGCCCTTCGACCTTGTTGAGCACCGTGAGCGGAACGCGCGACTTGCCGATGTCATGGAAGAGCGCGGCCAGCCCCAGGTCGTACAGCTGCATCTTGCTCAGCCCCAGTCGCCGGCCGAGCGCGACGGAGAAAATGCAGACGTTCACCGAGTGCGTGAACGTGTACTCGTCGTAGTCGCGAATGGTGGTCAGCCCCACCAGCGACGTCTCTTCGTTGAGGATCTGGTCGACGATGGTCTGCACGACGCGCTTGATCTTCTTGATGTTCGGCGACGCGCCCATGCGTACCGAATTCATCACTTCCTTCGTCACCGCCACCGACTGCGAGTACGTGCGCTTGGCGGCCTCCTTGGCCCGCTGCAGGTAGTCGCTGTCGTCGTCGGTGACGAGCGGGGCACCGAGTGCGAACGCCTCCACGCCGGCCGCAGCGAGCCGCTCGGTGAGATCGAACGCCGTGACGTCGTCGTCCGACTTGCTCTGGCTCAGCAGGAGCGAGAGGAAGACCAGCCAGTCGCGGGCCTGCGCGCCACCGTGGACGCGCACCACGCCGACCCCGCACGCGCGCAACACCGACAGGATCTGCGAGAAGCTGGCGTAGTTGTCGAGGTCGAGCCGCAGACGCGTGGAGTTCACGAAGATGAACTCGTTGGATGCCCGCAGCTCGAGCTCGTGCTCCTTCTCCCGCAGCGCGCGGGCCGTCTCGGCGAGGTCGGCGAGGGCGTTGCGCACGGCCTCGTTCTCCGGCGGATACAGCCGGATGACGCGCATGGCGCCGTAGATGCTGACGATCAGCTGTCGGCCAGCACGCCTGATGTAGGTGTCCCCCGAGAGGTCGCTCGTCGACACCTGCGCTCGCGCCCCGCCCGCCGGCGTGCGCCCGGCCTGCCTGGTCGTTCCCGTGGCAGGCGTCGCCCGCGTCCCGCTCATTCCACCCCCCCCCGCAGCGCCCGGTTCACCGCGTTGCGCACGAGGATCTCCTTGTCCGCCGAGGCGCGCCGCAGCGCCTCGATGGCCGGGTTCGACCCCACGCGCCCCAGGGCACGCGCCGCGCAGGCACGCAGCTCGGGATCCTCGCGCCGGCCGAAGAACCCCTTGCCGTTGAGCATCCCATCCAACAAGGGAATGCCGGCGTCGCCGCACATGGCGCCATACGCCTCGAAGAGCGCCATCTTCTCGGTCAGGTCGGCCTCGGCGAGGCGCTTCCCCTTGATGGCCGCCTCGATGCGGGCCAGCGCCGGACGGTGGACCCGCGCCGCGAAGGCCCGCGCCGCCGCCACCCGCACCTCGCGCGAGGGATCGTCCACCGCCCGCTCGAGCTGCTGCAACGCCCCGGGGGTGGCGATTTCGGCCAGCGCCTGCACCGCCGCCAGCCGCACGTCAAGATCCTCCTGCGCGACGAGGTGCGTCAGCGCCGGCACCGCAGCCGCCGCCCGCATCGCCCCCGAACGCCGGATCGCCTCGAGCCCCACTTCACGCGCCGGTGCCCCGATCAGGCGCACGAGTTCGCTGGTATGGGCCGCCGCCAGCCGCTGCGCGGCCGACTCGAGCTGGGCGCGAACGCGCGGATTCTGCAGGCGCCCTAACCACGCAAAGATGGTCCCGAGCGCCGTCACCCGCAGCTGGTCGAACAGCTCGTTCAGGTCCGACTGCTCCGGAAGGTCCGCGCGCTCGTCCAGCGACTGCAGAAGCTGCGACAGCGCCTCGGGCTCGCTCATCCGGTTGGGGAGCGACAGGAGCCCCTCGCGCTGCGGTGGCGCCAGGTCGCGCGCGCGGTTGGCGGCCACGTTCACCTCGCGAAGCAACAGCGCCACCGTGCGCAGCTGCCCGGCCGCCAGGAGGTTCACGAGCAGGTTGTCCAGCACCCCCACGATCTCGTCGCGGATTGCCGGGTCGCCTTGCACCTCGTACACGTCGAGCAGAATGAAGACGACGTTCCCCCGCAGCTCCGATGCGTACTCGGTCTGCACGGCGTCACGCAGGTACTCCACCTCGCGCTCGTCGAGGAAGTAAAGCGTGGCATCGAAGTCGTCGAGGTTGACCACCCCCGCTGGGAGAATCGTCTCCTGCGGCGGCTCCTGCACCTGCAGGGGGTCGACCAACCGCTCCTGCCGCGCCAGGTCCGACGCATCGAGCGGCGCCACCCCTTCCAGCGCCACGTCGACGTACCGATAGCGCACGTACGAGAACTCCTGCTCCCACAGCAGCGTGAGGAGGTCGTCCTCGTCGGGCTGCGCCTTGCGCACCCGTGTGAGAATGTCGATCAGCGAGACGATCTCCGCCTCCTCCACCCCGCGCATGAGCTGCAACTCGCGGATCCCGTCCTTGTACAGCACCCAGGGGAGCGCGTCGGTCGTCTTGTCGGGTTCGTTGATGACCGTGTGCCCTTCCCACCGGAGCTGGGTGTCGGTCACCTCGATCGTGATCTCGTCGGCGTGGGCCCAGATCGGGGTAAACGAGGCGCTGACGTTCTCCAGCGCCTTGAGGTAGGTCGGGTTGTTGTGGAGGTACAGCTGATGCGCCCGCACCGCCCGCCCAAACATGCGAAGCATCTCCTCCACGAGCGCCACCGGAAACGGCGGCTCGGGACGATCCTCGG
>DAIESF010000062.1 GCA_027346425.1 Gemmatimonadota bacterium
CCTTGTAGATCGCGGTCGACGTCGGGTTGGTCGTTGGGACGATCGCCCCGACCACGCCCATTGGAACGGCCAGTTCGCGTACGCGACGCACGGGATCCTCGCGCAGCACTCCCACAGTGCGCATCGGGAGGATGTACTCGAGGAGGATGTCCGATGCAAAGCGGTTCTTGATGACCTTGTGCTCGTACACGCCCATCCGCGTCTCGTCGATCGCGAGGCGCGCGAGCGGCTCGGCGGCGCGGGAGGCGGCGGTGGCCATCGCTTGGACGACGCGGTCCACTTCGTCCTGCGAAGCGTTCGCAAAGGCGCGCTGCGCCACGGCGGCGCGGGCGACGAGGTTTCGGGCTTCCTGAATGCTGCGGAGATCGGCGTCCACGGGAGCCGACGGGTCAGCCGTCGCTCAGGGTGCGAAAGGCGGCGAGGAGTTCATCGCGGCCGGCGCGGGCGACGTCGCGTCCCTTGATCGGGAAGTTGGCCACGCGACGGGCGAGGGAGCGCAAGTCGACCACCTTGAGCTGTTCCAGCTGCTCCCGGTCGAGGCGATCGCGCGTGAGGGGAGCATCGCTGGCTTCGTCGTCCTCGGCCACGATGCCGAGGTCTTCGTGGGGGCGCGGGATGACGTGCACGGCGACCAGCTGCCCGACGCGCTGGGCGGCGGCAGCGGCTGCGTCGACGGCGGCCTTCACGGCTGCCACCTCGCCGAGGAACTTCACCGTCACGAGGCCGGCGTCGGCGCGCTCCGTTCCTAACAAGCGAACGTCGGCAGCCTTGAGCCCCGCATCCGCCGCCTCGAGCGCCCCGACCAGTCCGCGGGTCTCGACGAGACCCAGAGCATCAAGGGACCAGGCGCGCTCAGCCGGCGTCACCCAGCGCTCCCTGCGGGAGGATGAGTTCGAGTTCGGCGTGCGGGCGCGGGATCACGTGGACCGAAACCAGCTCGCCGACGCGCTCGGCGGCGGCGGCCCCCGCATCGGTGGCGGCCTTCACGGCCCCCACATCGCCCCTGACCATGACGGTGACGTATCCGCCACCGACCTTCTCCTTGCCGATGAGGCGTACATTGGCGGCCTTCACCATTGCATCGGCCGCTTCGATTGCCCCGACGAGTCCCTTGGTCTCGATAAGTCCGAGCGCGCTCTGTCCCATCCGTCCCCCTTCTGGGTGTCGCAGTCGGCGCGAAGATGTGTGGTCCGACAGCCTTTGTAAAGGGAGTGCGCGGAGCATATACTCGGCGCGTGCTCCCATCCCCGTGCTACATCATCTCCGACGCCCACCTCGGCGTCGCGGACCGCGACGCTGAGCGCTTGCTCCTGGCGTTCCTTCGCGACATCCGCCGAGACGCCCGGTCGCTTGTCATCAACGGCGACCTGTTCGACTTCTGGTTCGAGTGGGAGCGCGTCATCCCCCGCGCCGGCTATCGCATCCTGGCCGCCCTCGCCGACCTGGCCGACGACGGAGTGCAGATCGTCTGGATCGCCGGGAATCACGACTGCTGGGGAGGGGAGGTCCTCCAGCAGGACGTAGGGGTGGACTACCTGCTGGGGACGTGGCGGGGCGAGATCGCCGGGTGGGTGACGCGAATCGACCATGGCGACGGGTTGCGGGACGAGGAGGACCGGAAGTACCGCGCGCTGCGGACCGTGCTCCGCAACCCCCTCGCGATCCGCGCTTTTCGCTGGCTCCACCCCGACGTCGGGGCGCGCATCGCGTTAGGCTCGTCGCACGCCAGCCGGACCTACCGTGCGAAGGATGGGGGGAGCGGGTTGCTCCAGGTGGCGCTGCGCGACCTGGAGCAGGAGCCCTCGCTGCAGCTGTTGGTGTTCGGTCACTCCCATGTGCCGGTGGTCGAACGGGCCCCGGGCGGGGGGTTGTACGCGAACGCCGGGACCTGGCTGGGCGATTCGACCTTTCTTCGGGTGACCCCAGAGGCGGTGGAACTGCGCCGATTCCGCCTCTCGTCGGCCGGGCCGACGTCGGACCTGCTGCGGCGCGAGCCGGCGCGCGCCTAACGAAACGGGATGGAGAGGCCGATCCCTGTCCCGCGCGGGAGGGCGCGCATCTCCACCTGCGCCGGAAGGTCCCAGAGCTGCGACGAGACGAAGGCGTCGGCACCGGAGAACAGGTGGTTGAACGCCAGCATCGCGATCCAATCCTCGAAGTGCAGCTTGCGCGCCTTGACGCGACTGCGCTGCTGCTGGGCGTTGGCCGCGGCCAACTCGGCCGGCTCGGCGTAGCGACTGCGCAGGGTGTCCTTGGGAACGTACTTGCCGTTGACGATGATCGGCTTGCCGGTGGTGGGATCGACCTGGTAGCTGGCGACAATCACGTCCTTCGCGTGCGCCTTGGCGATTCGCAAGTCGTTGGCCGCCTTGCCGAGCATCGCGAGCCAGACCGCCTCGGCGGCGAAGTACACGCCGCCAGCGGTCGGGCGGTTGAGTCGCGACTGCCCGAGACCGGGGACGGCGAGCGAGAGGAGGAAGGCGCGCCCCGGGGAGACCGGGGCGGCGAGTGAATCGCGGACCGCGCGGGCTGGGGCCTTCGCGGGGGTTTGCCCCTTCCCTCCCCGAGCCGCCGCCGCGCTGTCGCTGCGCGTCTGGAGGCCTGCGCGCGCCGAGTCGGCACGCTGCGCGAACGCGCGATGGGGGGTCGCCACGGCTACGAGCGCGGCGACCACGGCCAGCTGCGTGAGGCGGGCCATGGAGGTGCGACGCGCTCGCGCCTGCTTCGGGCGCAACGCTCCGCCTCGCCGACCGGAGGATCGGCGAAGAACGGGGGCGTGCGTGGCGACGCGAGCGGCGGCGAGGTACACGATCGAACGGAGAAGTTGGCGGGAGCGTGTGGGAATCGAACCCACCAAACCCGACGCAGTCAGGTCACAGCCGTTTTGAAGACGACGGAAGCCACCAGGCCCCATACGCACCCGTGGATTGGACGGGCGGAACAACAGACGGCGGGGACGCGGCGATTCTACACCACGAGGGCGATGAGGTGTTCCCCTTTGAGAACGACCTCGCCGATCACCACGCTCCC
>DAIESF010000070.1 GCA_027346425.1 Gemmatimonadota bacterium
CTCCTCCGTCGCTCCCTGCGCCAGTACGGCATTGCGTTAGGCATCCATCGGGGATTCCCCCGCTGGCGCACCGCCGGACCGAGGGCCATTGTCGTGTCACAAACCCTGTCCCGCCCGCCATGCGCGACTTCCCCCACGCCCGTCCAACCGACGCCTACGCCCGCACTTACGACGACGCGTCGCGCGACCCGGAGTGGTTCTGGGGGCATGCCGCCCGGGCGCTGCACTGGGACGTGGCGCCGCAGGTGATCCTCGACCGCTCCAAGGCCCCGCTCTTCCGCTGGTTCGCCGGCGGGGTGCTCAACACCTGCTACAACGCCATCGACCGCCACGTCGAAGGGGGGCGCGCCGACCAGCCAGCCGTCATCTACGACTCTCCGGTCACCGGGACCAAGCGCACCCTCACCTTCCGCGAACTACTGGACGAAGTGGCGCGCTTTGCCGGCGTCCTCACCACGCTCGGCGTGGCCAAGGGCGACCGGGTGGTGATCTACATGCCGATGACCCCCGAGGCGCTCATTGCCATGTACGCCTGCGCGCGCATCGGGGCGGTCCACTCGGTGGTCTTCGGTGGCTTCGCCTCGCACGAACTCGCGGTGCGCATCGAGGACGCGGAGCCCAAGGTGGTGGTGTCGGCCTCGTGCGGCGTCGAGATGGCGAAGGTCGTCGACTACAAGGCCCTCCTCGACCGCGCGATCGAACGGTCGGCGCACAAGCCATCGCACGTCGTCTGCCTCCAGCGCGAGCAACGTCGCTGCGAGGTGGTGAACGGGCGGGACCACGACTGGCACGCCCTCATGGCCAAGGCGGCCCCCGTGCCGTGTGTCCCGGTCGCGGCGACCGACCCGCTCTACATCCTCTATACCTCGGGGACGACCGGGCGCCCCAAGGGCGTCGTCCGCGACAACGGCGGGCACGCGGTCGCCCTCCTCTGGTCCATGCAGCACGTGTACGACATGAACCCGGGCGACGTCTTCTGGGCGGCGAGCGACGTGGGGTGGGTGGTCGGGCACTCCTACATCGTCTACGCCCCGCTCCTCCTCGGCTGCACGACGATCATCCACGAAGGAAAGCCGGTGGGGACCCCCGACCCCGGGGAGTTCTGGCGCGTGGTGCAGGAGTACAAGGTACGCACCCTCTTTACCGCCCCCACGGCGATACGCGCCATCAAGAAGGAAGACCCCAGCGGCGAGCATTTCGCGCGCTACGACACCTCGTCGCTGCGGGCGTTGTTCCTGGCGGGCGAGCGTCTCGACCCCGACACCTATCACTGGGCCCGCCAGCTGATCCAGCGCCCGGTGGTGGACCACTGGTGGCAGACGGAGACGGGATGGCCAGTCGCTGCCAACTGTTTGGGGATCGAGCAGCTCCCGGTCAAGCCGGGGTCGCCCACACGCCCCGTCCCGGGCTACACGGTCGACATCGTCGACGACGAGGGGACTGTCCTTCCGCCGGAAAAGGAAGGGATCGTCACCCTGCGCCTCCCGCTTCCCCCCGGGACGCTGGCCACCCTCTGGAAGGACGACGAGCGCTTCGTCGAGACCTACCTCGCGCGCTTTCCCGGGCGCTACGTCACTGGCGACGGCGGCTACATCGACGAAGACGGCTACCTGTTCATCATGGGGCGCATCGACGACGTGATCATCGTCGCCGGACACAACCTCTCGACCGGGAGCATGGAGCAGGCGCTCTCCGCGCACCCGAGCGTCGCCGAGTGCGCCGTTTTCGGGGTGAAGGACGCCATCAAGTCGCAGCTCCCGGTGGGACTCGTCGTCCTCAAGGCGGGGGTCACCCGCGGTCACGCCGTAATCTGCGACGAGTTGGTGCAGGCGGTCCGCCAGGCCGTTGGGCCGGTGGCGAACTTCCGGAAGGTGGCGGTGGTCGCCCGCCTCCCCAAGACACGCTCGGGAAAGGTGCTGCGCGCGACGATGCGCACCATCGCTAACGGCGAGCCGTATACCATCCCTCCCACCATCGACGACCCGGCCACGCTCGACGAGATCACGGTGGCGCTCAAGTCGTTAGGTTACGCGCGCCTTCCCGAGACTCCCATCGGCGACTGATCGACATGTCACTCCTCAAGTGCCGCGGCTTTTTGTTCGACATGGACGGCGTCCTGGTAGACTCGCGGGCGGTGGTCGATCGCACCTGGCGGCGCTGGGCGGTGCGTCACGGGATGGATCCCGACCCGATCATCGCCGTCGCCCACGGGCGCCGCACCGGCGACACGCTGCGCGACATCGCCCCGCACCTCGACATTGCCGCCGAGGTGAAGTGGCTCGACGAGGCCGAACGGGATGACATGGAGGGGGTGGTGGCCATGCCGGGGGCGGTCGCCATCCTCACGCACCTCCCCGGGGTGTCGTGGGCGGTCGTGACATCATGCGGCGATGCCCTCGCCCGTGCCCGGCTCGAGGCGGCGGGGCTCCCGATTCCGCGCGTCCTCATCGCCAGCGAGCGCATCGAGCGGGGGAAGCCTTTCCCCGACGGCTACCTCGCGGGGGCGCGCGGGCTGCACATCCCGCCCGACAACTGCATCGTCTTCGAGGACACCCCGCCGGGGATCGAGGCAGGGGTGGCGGCCGGGGCGCAGGTGGTCGGGCTGGCCACGACGTATGGCGCCGACCGGCTGACGGCGGCGGCGCGCGTGGTACGCGACCTGAGCGAGGTGCACGTCGGGCGGGGGGGAGGCGCCGCCGCCGGCGACTTCCACGTTCTGCTGGGGTAGCCGGCCGCTACCGCTTCTTGGCCAGGATCGTCCCGCGGCAACTCGCCGCCCCGCAGTGGCAGGGGAAGCGCTTCTTGGCCGCCGGGGTGTGCCGCTCCTCGAGGATGTAGGCGTAGTCGTACGCCAATTCCTCACCCGGCGCGATATCGCGGATGGTCTCGATCCAGATCCGCCCGTCGTCGATGACGGCGTCGCAGTTGGGGTCGCAGGAATGGTTGATGAAGCGCGCCTCATTTCCGTCCACGGCGGCATCGATGACCACATCGTCGTCGATGGCGAAGAGGAAGGTATGGTGCCGCTCCCCGGGGACATCGGGGTACCGGGCATCGGCCTCGGCGGGCGTTAGGCGCTGGCCAGCGTACTCGATCAGGCGGACCCCCGCCGGGATCGCCCGGGTGGCGAAGGCTCCCATTCCCTGCATGGGGGAGGGGCGGACTTCGAACGGGAGGTCGGCCGCGTGCATGGCGGGAAGATACGGCCCCCCCGCTCCCGCAGGGGGGCGGTGAGGGCTTACGATTAAGGGCGTAGTGTGGATCCCAACAGGAGACGGGGATGAACGACAAGCAGTTGCAGGCGCTGGTGCGAAAGAACGCCGCGAAGGCCGCCAAGGTCACCGGGAAGCCGCGGACCTTCTCCGACCCCACGCTCGAGGCGACCCGCAGTCCGGAACGCGACGACTCCGACGCGCAGAAGATCTTCAAGGAGATGAAGAAGCGCGAGTTCTAGCGCCGGCCATGCACTACCATCGTCGAGTAATCGCCCCGCTCCTCATGGGCGGGATGTTGGCGCTTGCCGCCTGTGGCGGCCGCGGCGCCGACAAGGGTGAAGAGTCTGCCGCGACCAGCGGATTTCGCGGGGTGCTGACCGACCCGCCGCGAGAGAAGCCCGACTTCACCCTCACCGACTTCAACGGGGCACCGTTCAACTTCCGTCAGGCAACGGCCGGGAAGGTGACGCTCCTGTTCTTCGGCTACACGCATTGCCCCGACATCTGCCCGCTGCACGTGGCCAACATCGCGGCGGTGCTCAAGAAGCTCCCGTTCGAGGCGCGCGACGCGATCCAGTTCGTCTTCGTGACGACCGACCCCGCCCGCGACACGCCGGAGCGGCTCAAGGAGTGGTTGGGCAACTTCGACCCGAAGTTCATCGGGCTCCGTGGGACGGAGGAAGAGGTAAATCGCATCCTCTACACCCTGCGCATGCCCCCCATCCAGAAGGACACCGCCCCTGCCGGCTCGACGGAGTATCTCGTGGGGCACGCGGCGCAGGTGCTGGCCTTCGGCATCGACGGGAAGTCGCGGCTCGAGTACCCCTTCGGGATCCGCCAGGAAGACTGGACGCATGACCTCCCCAAGCTGGCGCGCGGCGAACTCCCCACCGGGGTGCAGCCCTCCGGACCGGGGGCGGTCGACCTCAAGCCGACCGGCTCGCCCGACGACGTCCCGACAGTTGCAATTCGGGTGGCGGCGGCGCTCGTCCCGCAGCCGGCGTCCACCACCGAGGGGGCGCTCTACCTCGTGCTGCGCAACGCGGCCACCGAGGACACGCTGATCGCCGTCTCCAGCGAGGCGGTGAAGGCGGCAGAGATGCACGAAACGATGCCCGGCGACCATCAGACGATGGGACACATGATGCCGGTGAAGGAAGTCGTGGTGAAGGCCGGCGAGACCTTGCAGTTCACCCCCGGCGGGCGCCACGTGATGCTGATGGGATTCACCAGGCGACCGGAGATCGGCGAGACCATCCCCGTGCGGCTGCGCTTCCGCCGCGCCGGAGAGGTGGTCCTGGCGGCGAACGTCGTGAGCTACGCGGACCTCGAGCGGATGCTCGCCGCGGCCGTCACTTCACTCGGGCAATAGGGCGTCGTGCAATTCTGGTGTTCGGCCAAACCGACGGCGTGGACGTGGGAGTGGCAGGCGATCGTCGGCGTCTGGGTCTTCCTGATCCTCTTCGTGCTGGGAATTGTCGCCTGGAACCGCGCCGCGGCGCGCCGGGCCCGAACGGCGGTCCCGCCCGTGCACCCGTTCTTCCCCATCGGGCTCGTCGTCCTCTGGGCCGCGCTCGACTGGCCGATCGGCGCGTTAGGCGGCTACCTGGCCAGCGTGCACATGCTGCAGTTCCTCCTGAACGGGCTGGTCGCGCCACCGCTCCTGCTGCGCGGCATCTCGCCGGCGGCGCAGGAGATGGCCGCGGCCCATCCGTTGGTCCGGCGCCTCACGACCCCCATTACCGCCTTGATCCTGTTCAACGCGGCGGTCCTGGTCACCCACCTCCCGTTCGTTGCCGACACGCTGATGCCGTCGCAGTTCGGGTCGATGGTGATCGACCTGACCTGGCTCACCGTGGGGCTCCTGTTCTGGTGGCCGATCATGATGGCGTTCCCGGTGCAGCCCAAGTTCCCGCCGCCGCTGCGCATGCTGTATCTCATCGGCGGGCTCATGTTCTCACCGGTGATGTTCGGGCTGGCCGGCTTCCTGGCCTACAGCGACTCGCCGATGTACGGCTTCTACGAGCTGGCCCCGCCGATCCCGGGGATCACGTCCAAGGATGACCACCAGGCAGCCGGTGCGCTGATGAGCATCGGCGGGGCGATCGTCGCCTTCATCGG
>DAIESF010000082.1 GCA_027346425.1 Gemmatimonadota bacterium
AGCGGAGCGGCGAGTCGCCGATGATGGCCAGGATGAGCGGCAGTCGGTATTTAGCCGCGCGCACGACGGACTCGGGGCTCCCGCCGACGCCGATCCAGGTCTTGATGGTCCCGGTGGCGGTGGTGGGGTAGACGCGCAGCCCGGCGATCGGCGCGCGCGTGGTGCCGCGCCACGTGACCGGGGTGCCGGTGCGGTCGGACTCGAGGATGGCGGCAAAGAGGTCGAGGCGCTCCTCGAACAGTGTGTTGTACTGGTCGAGCGGAAATCCGAACAGGGGAAACGACTCGGTGAACGAACCACGTCCCAGAATGATCTCCGCCCGCCCGTTAGATGCGGCGTCGAGGGTGGAGAAGCGCTGGAAGACGCGCACGGGATCGTCCGAGCTGAGCACGGTGACGGCGGAGCCGAGCCGGATGCGCGTGGTGCGGCCGGCTATTGTCGCGAGTACCATCTCGGGGGACGAGACGGCGAAGTCGCTACGGTGGTGCTCGCCGATGCCGAAGCAGTCGACGCCGACCTGGTCGGCGAGGACGGCCTCGTCGATCACGTCGCGGATGACCTGCGGGTGTGAGAGGAGGCGCCCTTCGCCGTCGCGGGTGACGTCGCCGAAGGTCTCGAGGCCGAGTTCGAGCGGAAAGGACATGAGGAGAGAGGGGTGGGGGAGCGGCGGGGGGAGCACGTCGGACCGCTGCGGGGCGCCGGGCCCCTTGCCGCCGGCATGCTAGTGAGACGAAGTCAATTGAAGGGGGGGAGTTCCCCACGGGGGCATCCCGAGGGCGAGTCGACGGTGCAATTCGAGGGCGCGGTTGACGATGTTCCGCGAGACGTCCCAAGCATCAGTCGACCTGTCATGTCTCCCACGAGCCACCCTCCGCCCGACCGCCCGGACCGCGACGCGATGCCGCGCGCCACACCGCAGGACAGCCCGCGCACCGACGACGTCCGCATCGATGCGGTACGCCCGCTGGTGGTGCCGGCGCTGCTGCAGGAGCGGGTGACGGTGCCGGACGAGTCGCTGGCGCTGGTGGGGCACACCCGGCGCGCCATCGCCGACATTCTGCACAGGCGCGACGACCGGCTGCTCATCGTGGTGGGCCCCTGCTCGATCCACGATCACGAGCAGGCGCTGGAATACGGCCATCGCCTCAAGGTCGTGGCCGACGCGCTGGGCGACGAACTGCTGATCGTGATGCGCGCCTACTTCGAGAAGCCGCGCACGACGGTGGGATGGAAGGGCTACATCAACGACCCGCACCTGGACGGGACGTTCGCCATCAACGAAGGGCTGGAGCGGGCGCGCCGGCTGCTGGTGGAGCTGGCCTCGTTGGGGCTGCCGACGGGGACGGAATTCCTGGACCTGCTGAGCCCGCAGTACATCTCCGATCTCGTCTCCTGGGGGGCGATCGGGGCGCGCACGACGGAGAGCCAGAGCCACCGCCAGCTCGCCTCGGGGTTGAGCTGTCCGGTGGGGTTCAAGAACGGGACGGACGGGAGCGTGAAGGTCGCGGCCGACGCGATCCTCGCGGCGCGCTCGCCGCACGCCTTCATGGGGATGACCAAACTCGGCGTTGCCGCGATCTTCGAGACGACGGGGAACGACGACTGCCACGTGATCCTGCGCGGCGGCACGCGGCCGAACTACGACGCCGAGAGCGTGGCCGCCTGCTGCGCCACGTTGCGCGCGGCGGGGCTGCGCGAGCAGGTGATGATCGACGTGTCGCACGGCAACAGCGAGAAGCAGTTCCGCCGGCAGGTGGAGGTGGCGCATGCCGTGGGCGCGCGCATTGCGGCTGGCGACACGCTCGTCACGGGGCTCATGATCGAGAGCCATCTGGAGGAGGGGCGCCAGGAGCTGATTCCCGGGGCGCCGCTCAGGCGCGGGGTGTCGATCACCGATGCGTGCATCGGCTTTGGCGACACGGTGCCGGTCTTGGAGTCGTTGGCGCGGGCGGTGCGAGATAGGCGGCGGGTGGCGGTCGCTGGTAGCGCGGCACGGGGCCGTCGCCAGCGGAGCTAGAAGCCATCTCATAAATGGTCGACGGCTTCTGGCCGGCGCAGGGCGCCGGCGCGCCGGCGACCATTTGTGAGATGGCCTGTAGTCGAATCGGGGCTCGCGTCGTACATTCGGGCGTGCTCCGGACCCCGCTGTTCCGCCTGGTCGCGCTCGGTTTCGCAATGCTCGGGAGCCTGTCGGCCCCGACGCTCGCGTTGGCGCACGGGCATGTGCACGAGCACCTGTCTCGCCAGCACGCGGATGGAGAGGGGGGCGATCACGAGGGCGATCATCACGACGACCATCACGCCCCTGCGCGCGACGACCGGGGCGAGGGGGCGTCGCGCGTGCGGTCGTCGGCCGACGAGCATGCGCATGGACACCCGGCAATGGATGTCGCACCGGGGGTCCGGGACCTGATTCGCCTGCCGGCAACGGCAGAGGCTGCGGCGTTGGCGCCGCCACCGGTCACGGTTCGCGTGACGCTGCACGAGGTACGGGCACCGGCGCGGACGGATCGCATCCTTTTGGCCCGCCCGGATCCGGAGCGAGGTCCCCCGCCCACCCTTCGGGCTCCTCCCACCTGCTGACCGGCGCCTAACGCGTCGCGAGCCCCCCGCCATGGCGGGCGTGTGCTGGCGATGCCTCCTGGCGTCATGCGTTCGTCGTCCGCGCCGCCCAGCGCTGCGGACGTCACCGATTCGCTCGTCCACCAGCGCAGCGCCCCCGCTGCGCGGCCCGGGACGCCGAGCGACACGCCAGCCCAGGTCAGCCGTGCTCACATCCAGTTCCTCTCGCAGACCGCGACGTACTATCGGTCGACGGCGATCGATGGCCGCCATGGCCGTCGGCTGCACACTGCTGTTCGCCCCGCGCGACGCGCGCGGGCAGCTCACCCTCGATGCGGCGCGAGCGGCGGCGCATGGCGCGAGCCCAGTATTGCGCGCAGCCCGCGAGGCGGTGAACGGCGCGGCGGCGCGCGAGCGTCAGGCCGGTGCGCTGATCAATCCGACGCTGTCGTACGGGCGAGAACAGACGTCGCGCGCCGGGCAGACGAACGCGCAGGACGTGGTGCAGATCGAACAGGCGGTCGAAATCGGCGGGCAGCGGTCGACGCGGCGCGACGTGGCGCGGGCGCGGCGCGAAGGGGCCGAAGCGAGGTTCGCCGCGGCAGCGGCGGAGCTCGACTTCGAAGTGACGCGCGGGTTCGCGCTGGCGGTGGTGGCCGAGCGGCGCGCACGTCTCGCGACGCAAACCTCGGCGGCCTTCATCGAAGCGCAGCGGGTAAGCGACCAGCGTCTCACTGCCGGCGACGTGTCCGGTTACGTGGCACGACGTCTTCGTCTCGAGCGCGCCAGATTTGCTGCGGTGGCCGCGGCCGCGGCGATGGAGCGACGCTCCACGCGCATGGCACTGGCGGCGCTCATGGGGCTACCCGCGACGAGCGGCGACGCGCTGAACCTTCCCGCTGAACTGTCGGACGGCGTCGGAGAGCTGGCGGCGATGTCGCTCGACTCGCTGCTGGCGCGCGCGGCGCGCGAACGTCCCGAGGTGCGCGCCCTCGCGCTGGACGCCGAGGCGGCGTCGGCCGAGGCGCGCCTCGCGGGGCGGGAGCGAATCCCCACTCCCGTGTTGTCGGCCGGCTACAAGGGCGAACGGGTGGCCGACCCGACGCGTGGTTCGGTGGCGGGATTCCGCGGGATCGTCGTCGGGCTCGCGCTCCCCCTGCCGCTGTTCGACCGCCGCTCCGGTGCCATGGACGCGGCCGACGCCGACGCGCGCCGAGTGCGCGCCGAGGGTGACGTTGTCGGGCGTCGCGTGGCGCGCGAGGTGGCCGATGCGCTCGAGGGGCTCCTGGCCGCCGAAGCGCAGCGCGCCGCCCTTGCCCCGCACCTTGGCGAGGATGCGCGCCTGGCGGTGCGCGCGGTGCAGGCGTCGTACGCCGAGGGCGAGATCACGCTCGTCGAGTGGCTAGACGCCATTCGTGCCTATCAGGACGCCGACTCGACCTACGTATCGCTGCAGGCGGAAGTCGCCATCCGACGGGCCGCGCTCGTGCGCGCCGTCGGCGCTCCGCTCACTCTCACTGCCTCGGACGACCAATGACGCCGATGACTGTTTCGATGCGCACCTGCCGCCTGGTGGCGGCGTGTGCCCTCTCTCTCGCGTTAGGCGCGTGCAACCGCGGCGATGCGGCGAACGCGGCTGCGGCGGCGCCGGAGCCGGCCGGGGGGGCGATCACGCTGTGGACCGACTCGACCGAACTGTTCATGGAGCATCCGGCGCTGATCGTCGGGGCGCCGGACAAGTTCGCCGTCCACCTCACCGACCTGACCGATTTCGCCCCGCTGCGCTCGGGGCGCATAACGCTGACGTTCCGCCCGCGCGAAGGGGGGGAGCCGGTCACGGTGGTGCAGGACGAGCCGCGGGCCCCCGGGATCTACGGGCCGTCGCCGACCTTCGCCAAGGCCGGGACCTACGATCTCACGATTCTCGTGGACTCGCCGCAAGCGACGGACAGCATCAGCGTGCCCGGGTTGCGCGTGTATGCGAACGCCGACGAGGCGCCGAAGGAGGATGGAGAGGGTGAGAGCGGGATCAGCTTCCTCAAGGAGCAGCAGTGGAAGACCCCCGGCTTCGCGACCGCCTTCGCGGCGGAGGGCGAAGTGGCGGCGACGTTCGAGGCGTCGGGGGTGATCGAACCACAGGCGGGACGGTGGGCGCAGGTGAGTGCCCCGGTGGCCGGGTTGATCGACGTGTCGGGGGTGGCCGCTTCGCCGGCGCCCGGGGAGCGGGTGCAACGCGGGCAGGCACTGGCGGTGCTGGCGCCGTCGTTAGGCGAAGGGGGCGGGGCGGCGGTGGCCGAGGCGCGCGCGCGGTTGCGCGGGACCCAGGACGAATACGATCGGGCCACGCGGCTGTACGCGGTGGAGGCGGTCCCGCAGCGGCGCGTGCACGAGGCGGAGATCCGGCTCACGGCGGCACGGGAGGCGCTGGCCGGCTACGGGGCCGACTCGGGCGGGCGGGTGTCGGTGCGATCGCCGGTGGCCGGGGTGGTGGCCGAACGCCGGGTCACGCCGGGGAGCCGCGTGGAGGCGGGGGCCCCGCTCTTCACCATTGTCGACGCATCGGTGGTCTGGCTGCGGGTGAACGTCCCAGCGTCACAGGCGCCTCACGTGTCCCGCGGCTCCGGCGTCGACTTCGAAGTGGAAGGGTCCACGCGCCGCTACTCGGCGCGCCGGGTGGTGTCGATCGGGAGCGTGATCGACTCGCTCTCGCGCACGGTGCCGGTCCTGTTCGAGGTCGCGAACGCCGACGGATCGCTCAAGGTGGGGGCGAACGCGCGCGTTGCGGTGCGCGTCGGGAGGAGGGAGCGCGGGATCGTCATTCCAGCGTCGGCGGTGCTCGACGAGGACGGACGCCCAATCGCGTACGTGCAGCCCGAGGGGGAGACGTTCGAGAAGCGGGAACTCACGATCGCCGGCCGTGAGGGTGACCGAGTCCTCGTGCGGGGTGGCATTGCGGCTGGCGAGCGCGTGGTGTCGGGCGCC
>DAIESF010000096.1 GCA_027346425.1 Gemmatimonadota bacterium
CGCGCCCCGGGCACCGGAACTGGCTCGGCCACATCGACGCCACGCTCGAGGAGATAAACCACTACGAGTACCTGTTGGGGACGAAGGGGCGCTCGGGGGATCAGTGGGATGTCTGGGAGAGCGTGTACTCGCCGGTGGGCACCGACGGCTACCCGCGCCGCATCTGGGACCGCCTGACCGGGAAGATCGACCCCGTGACCGCTGCCTTCTGGAAGGAAAACTACGACCTCTCCTACATCCTGCAGCGCGACTGGGCCACCCTGGGTCCCAAGCTGCGCGGCAAGCTCCGCATCTTCGTGGGCGACATGGACAACTACTACCTCAACAACGCGGTGTACGAGGTCGAGAAGTTCCTCAAGACGAAACCCGACGCCGAGGCGGTGGTGGACTACGGCGACCGCGACGAGCACTGCTGGAACGGTGATCACACCCGCGCGAACGCCTACTCGCGCCTGCGCTATCCCCAGATGGTCCTCCCGTGGGCCGTGGAGCGCATGCTTCGGACAGCGCCCGCGGGAGCGGACTTGAGGAGTTGGAGGTATTAAATCGAGAAGACGAGAAGACGAGAAGACGAGAAGACGAGAAGACGAGAAGACGAGAAGACGAGAAGACGAGAATTCGAGGAGACGAGTCCGCTGCAGTCGCCCGCCAGATGCAAGGCGTTACTAGCGCACGTCCTCGCGGGATCCGGCATACGCGCGTTCGGCGCGCTCCTTGATTCGCAGCAGCATCCCGCGCTCCATGATGAACTGTGCCGGCTCGAGCAGGTAGAAGCCGACCGGTGACATCGGGAGTGCACCAAGAGATGGCTCGCCCGGGCCACGGGTGTGCACGAGCAAGCGCGACGTGGAAGCGTCGATCGGCGCGACGACGAAGACCCCCCACTTCACGTCGCCCGCAGCGCGCGCGAGCCAGTCGTTGTGGTGCAGGCCCGCGCCGTCCTGCCCCAACTGCGGAACCCAGCGCCAGACCCGATCGCCGGGCGCATGCACCGTCACGCCACGATCGATGCGATAACGCATCTCCGCGTCGCGAGCGACCCCTGGCACCGCCGCGGCACGCTCGGCGGCCGTCGTCCCCCAGGCAGTGTGCCAGGGTCGAAGGACGATCAGGAGTGCCGTGATGAGGAGTGCACCATATGCGGCGACGGCGCCTATGCGCTCGCGCAGTGTCGGGGCCTCGGGAATGACCGGGACGTCGCCGGTGGTGACCGTCGGCGTCCTGATCTCGGGGTGGGTGCAGCGTATCCACCAACGCACGAGCCCGCAGAATGCGAGACCGATCATCAGCCCGATCAGCGACCACACTCCGACCCCTGCCAGCCGAAGGAGCCCAGCCGAGGCCAAGGTGGCGGCGAGCGTCATCGGCTCGGAGTGGATGCGCAGTCGATCCACCCCAAAGATCGCAAACGACACGGCAAGAAAGCCGGTCATGGCCACCAGCCAGAGTGGTGTCACCAGCCAGGCGGAAGCGCGTCCGGCAGCCCACGTCCCCGCACCGGCGTGGGCCACCCCGAGCAACAGGAGGAGTAGGGCGAGGAGAAAGGGACGCATCTGGCGCACCAGCGTGCAGGCGGTGGCGCCGGGTGTCAATCCCGCGGGGCAGCCCCCACCAAGCAACACAAGGGGCAGGCCGGTGGGCCTACCCCTTGCGGGCCCGGCGCCAGGCAACGGGGTGCCTAACGACCGGGGTCGTGCGCTGGATGAGGGTTGCGCGAGCCGGGGCCGACGGTGTGTCGATCGTCCCCTCGCACTCGGCGACTGTTAGTTATCTCACGGAAACTTTGTGAGAACCGGGCCCAACCGCCAGTGGAAGGCGGTATTCCCCTGCCGGGTTTGTAGCGCCTTAGCACCGCCGGCGGCCTTAACGTCGGGATGGTCAGGTCATCCAATGGGGTGTGAAGCATCACCATCTGTCTGCGCCGCGGCACACGCGCGCGATCGACCTTGGAGGGACCATGTTACGCACCACTCGACATCTTGCGGCCGTGTCGGCGGCGCTCACCGTGCTCGCGGCGACGACCATTGGAGCGCAGGTCAAGGACACCACTCGCACCGATAACCCGCCGCGCCCGATGGTGCGGGGCGGACTCGGGGCGAACCCTGAAATGGGTCCCGGAGCGGGGGGGAGGGAGAACCGCTGGGGTGGTCCCGGGGGAATGCAGCGGCAGCGCCCCCGCATGGGGCGCGGGCGTGGATTCGCCCCTGGCGCACCGGGGTGGGGAGCCGGGATGCGCCGCGCGCCGGGCGACCGGCCGCTACTCCGCGGCATCACCCTCTCCAGCGAACAGGAGAAGGCGCTCCGGAGCGCGCAGGCCAAGCACCTCATGGCCACCAAGCCGCTAATGATCGAGATGACGTCGGCCAGGGCTGACATGCAGCTCGCTCGGCTCAATGGCGACCAGAAGGCGCTCGACGCCGCGACGGCGCGAATGACCGCCGTGCGCAGCAAGATGGACTCGCTTCGGGCCAATCGTGCACCGGGCTCCGATCTGCGCGCCGTGCTGACGCCGGACCAGCAGAAGCTGTTCGACCGGAACCTCGAGGCGATGAAGAACGCGCGCGGTCCTGGCGCCGGATTCGCCCCGCGTGAAGGGATGCGCCCCCGCGGCTTCCGCGATGGCGCCGGACCAGGCCCCGGCCGGACCGCGCCTCCGCCACGTCGGCCGGGCGTCGGGACGCAGGATGATCAGCGGTAGCGAGCGGAATAGCGGTAGTCGGTTGGACACGAACTCGTGAGGGGAGAGTAGAAGGGGTCATCCGCGCAGGCGGGTGGCCCCTTCCACCATCCACAGGCGGTTATTCTTCGACATGACCACTCAATACGTCGGCTGGCGGCGCTGGCTGTCGCCGTGGAACATCGCGATGGTGGTCCTCCTCATCTGGCTGGCGCCACGTCTCCTCCCGCACCTCGGGGCGTTGGTCGGCGTCGAGTCGGGGGGGAAGATCGCCCCGTCCTACAAGGTCACGACGCTCACCGGCGACACCCTTTCGCCATCGCAGCTGCGAGGAAAGGTGGTGCTGGTCAACTTCTGGGCGACGTGGTGTGGCCCCTGCCGGATGGAGATGCCCGCGCTGCAGGCGATGTACGAGCGACACCGTGCCCAGGGGCTGGTCCTCGTGGGGCTCAGCGTCGACCGCGGCGGTGATCAGGTCGTGCGCGATTACGTGCGGGACCGCGGGGTGACCTATCCCATCGCGATCGTGGGGGCGGCGGAAGAGGCGGCCTTCGGCGGGGTGCGGGGGTACCCGACGTCGTTCGTCCTGGACCGAAATGGCGTCGTACGCCACGCGGTGATCGGGCCGCTGGCGCCGGCCACGCTGGAACCGGCGGTGCGCCGCCTG
>DAIESF010000121.1 GCA_027346425.1 Gemmatimonadota bacterium
GTCTACGCCACCGGGAGAGGCACGGGTTTCACGGATCGCCGCACCACCACGCCGACAGTGGGCAGGGGCCATCACGGCACCGGACCGCCGTCGGCGCTTACGGCGCTCACCCCGTGGATTATCCCCGTCTAATGATCCGCCACCCCCCTTCCCGACCCCGCCAACTTCCCCGAAACCGAAACCCCGTTGCCGTCGTTCACCATTCGAACACGCCGCGCCCCCCGCAGCCGGCGACCCGAACGTGCTGGAGGCAAGACGTGCAAGCCGCAGGAGAAAGCCGCAGGTGCCAATCCCCCGCCCCCCGGCGCGGGAACACTTCAATGGAAGGCGCCACATGGGCGTGACCCGCATCCCCCAGTGGCTGCGACAGACCCTGGTCTTCGCCGGGGCATGGCACCTGATGCTCGGCGTGACGATCATCATCTCGCCCTTCGCCTTCTACGACCTCTCGGGCCTCACTCGCCCTAACTATCCGCAAGCCTGGCAGGCAGTCGGCATCCTCACCGCGTCCATGGGGATCGGCTACGCGATCGCTGCGCGCAACCCCATCCGATACTGGCCGGTTATCCTCATCGGCTGGATCCCCAAGCTCCTCGTCCCGCTCGGCTTCCTCTGGTACATCGCCCGCGGCGAACTCCCCCTCGCCTTCGGGTCGCTGATCCTGATCCACGACGTCGTCTGGCTCGCCCCGTTCACGATGCTGTTGTGGCTGGCGGTACGAGACCAGGCGGCGGGTGAGTACCCGCGGTCGGTCTTCCGCGGCACGATCCGCGACGCCATGTCGCACGCCATCACCGACACCGGCGTCTCACTCCTCGAACTCTCGGAGTCGACCCCGCGCCTGGTCGTCTTCCTCCGTCACTTCGGGTGCATCTTCTGCCGCGAGACGCTGGGCGACCTCCACAAGCTCCGCTCGGCGATCGAGTCGGCCGGGGTCAAGCTGGTCGTGGTCCACATGGGGATGCCTGACGAGGGGGATGAAGTCCTTGCCCGTTACCAGCTGCAAGGCGTGGACGCGGTCAGCGACCCGCTGCGCGAGCTCTACCAGGCCTTCGACCTGCAGCAGGGGAGCTTCACCCAGCTCTTTGGCCCGCGCGAGTTCGCCCGTGGCTTCATCGCCACCCTCAAGGGGCACGTGGTGGGGCTCTTCCAGGGCGACGCACTCCAACTCCCGGGAGCCTTCGTCGTCTCGCGCGGGACGATCCTCCGCGCCTTCCGCCACCGCTCGGCGAGCGATCGCCCGGACTACGTGGCCCTGGCCCGGGGCGAGTGCGACTTCCCGGCGAGGCAGGTGCGGGGCAACACGGCAGCGTGATCGCGGCGTGATCGCGGAGTGCTCGTGGCGTGAGAGCCTCGTAAGGCGGCGGCCTGCCGAACTTCAGCCGTAGGCCGCCGCCTCCTCCCGAATGCGCAATCGCTGCTCGGGCGGCGGGAAGTCCACCCCTTCGTAGATATCGTCGAGCGTGAGCGTGATCCCCAACCCGGGGAGTGGGATCTCTCCGCTTCCCTCCAGTACCTCGTAGCGCCACTCCCCCTCGCCGTCGCGCCAGTGCCGGTGGACGTAGCGTTCGTCCTGTGCGACGATGAGGTACGCGGCGAGCCGCGGAATCGCACGATACGCCGAGCGCTTCTCGCGGCGATCGATGTGCCACGTGCTCTCGGAGAGCACCTCGACCAGCACGGTTGGCGCCTCCTCGACGTACGGATCGTCGCTCGGAGGGCCGCAACTGACCATCACGTCGGGATAGTACACGCGATCGCCCAGGTGCAGCATGACCGCCTCGACGTAGGCGCGGCACCCGGTGCCGCGCTCAGCGCCTCGGAAGCGGTGAAACGTGTTCCCCACGATGCGGTTGTGGCGCTTGGTGGC
The DNA here is from genome assembly GCA_027346425.1 of Gemmatimonadota bacterium. Classification (GTDB taxonomy): domain Bacteria; phylum Gemmatimonadota; class Gemmatimonadetes; order Gemmatimonadales; family Gemmatimonadaceae; genus SCN-70-22. Next base: position 1,871 of record DAIESF010000121.1, read on the forward strand.
GCCGGACATGGCATACACGAACCCTTCCACGAACTCGTGGCGGCTCTCGGCCCGGCGCTCAAAGGCGAAGTACTCCTCGAGCGACATCGGCACCGGCTCGCGCTGAGGATTGGACATGCGCCGAGCATAGGCTCGGCCGGACGGCCGAGTCAAGCGCGATCGTGCGACGCCGTATCGTTCCGTTGCGCCCACGCACGTGCCCGCTGTACGCTTCGCAGCGCGCCTGCGTCCCCCACTTCGCAATGACCGCCCCCCGCCGCTTCCTGATAGTCGACGATGAGCGCCAGATCCGACGCGCCGTCGCGCACGTGCTGGAGCCGCTCGGCGGCGTGGTGCGCGAGGCCGAATCTGGACGCGAGGGCCTCACCCTCGCCGCCGCCGAGCGCCCGTCGCTGGTGGTGCTCGACCTCGGCCTCCCGGATATGGACGGGACCGATGTCTGTCGAGAGCTGCGCACCTGGAGCGATGCGCCGATCCTCGTCCTCACGGCGAGGCACGACGACGAAGCGACGGTGGCGGCGCTCGACGCGGGAGCCGACGACTACGTGACGAAGCCGTTCTCGCCCCCCGCCCTGCTGGCACGGGTGCGCGCCCTCCTGCGACGCGCACGGCGCGCCGACACCGACGAGCCCGAGCGGACGGTGATCGAAGCGGGGGCACTTCGGATCGACCTCGCGGCCCGCACGGTGACACGCGGCGGGGAGCACGTTCACCTGACGCCGACGGAATTCGACCTCCTGGTAACGCTGGCCTCGCACGCCGGGCGGGTGATGACGCACACGCAGCTCTTCTCCACGGTATGGAAGGGGCGCGTCTTCGGCGACGCACAGGCACACCTGCGGGTGCATATGGCGCACCTGCGACGCAAGCTCGAGGACGATCCCGTGCGCCCGCGCCACCTGCAGACGGAGCTTGGAGTGGGATATCGCTTCGTGTGCGACTGATGCAGCGCGCGCGCAGGTGGTTCTGGCTCGGGGTGCTCGCGCTCGTCATCGGCGCGCTCCTCCCCTTTCGCGAGCGACTCGACAAGGCGCACATCACGCTCGCCCTGCTCCTCGTAGTCCTCTCATCGGCAGCCGACGGGGGGCGGCGCGTCGGCGTGGTAACGGCGGCGCTGGCCTTCTTCGGATTCAACTGGTTCTTCCTCCCGCCCTACTCCACCCTCGTCATCGCCGACCCGCTCGACTGGTTCGTCCTCCTCGCCTTCCTCGGGACGAGCGTCATCGCCTCACACCTCTTCCACCGGGTGCAACGCGAAGCCGAGTCGGCGCGCGAGCGTGCAGCGGAGGTGACGACCCTGGCAACGCTGGGCGCGGAGGCCATGGCGGCGCCTCGCGCCCACGGGGCATTGCAGGTGGTGGCAGCGACGGCGCGACATGCACTGGGCGTGGCGACCTGTCGTGTGCACGTGGCAGAAGGCGCGATGCTGGTGGAGACGGACGCGGCCTTGCGCGCGGCGGCGCGCACGCCAGTCGTCCATCGATACGACACCGTGGTCGCGAGCGCAGCCGCATCAGCGCCCCCCGATTTCGAGCCGGTCGGGCTGGCGCTCGATGGCGGGGCGCCGGTTGCGGTGCTGGGAGCGGGCGTGGTGCGGGTCGTCGCCGGTGGTGAGCGGTCGCTCGCAGCGTCGCTGGCGGGAGCGGAGGTGTACCGCCTCCTCATCCCGCTTCGTGGCGGCGAGCGCTCGATCGGCGTCCTCGACGTGGAGGATCCGGCGG
>DAIESF010000127.1 GCA_027346425.1 Gemmatimonadota bacterium
ATCTACGAGGCGCTCACCGCCGACCGCCCTTATCGTGCCGGCCTGCCGCATGCGCAAGCCCTGGCGATCCTCGAGAAGGACCGGGGGACCAAGCTCGACGCCGACGCGATCGATGCACTGTCCGAGTGCGCGCGGGCACTGGTGGGGGCCGAGCGGGACGAACTCTAGCGACGCGCGCACCGAAGACGTGTGGACGTGTGGGGCACAAAGGACGGCGCATCTTGCACCATTCGTGAGCCGCCCCCACGTTGCCCCCCGCCCCGGCACCCCTCGTCTTCTCGTCTTCTCGTCTTCTCGTCTTCCCGTCTTCTGATGAAAGATGCTCGCCTCCGCGCCCTGGCGGCCCGGCGCACACGATTCGCGATCGCCCTCACGGCGACGATGATCGTCATGTACTTCGGCTTCATCCTGCTCATCGCCTTCGACAAGACGTTGATGGGGCGGCTCGTCGCGCCGGGGTTGAGTCTGGGGATCCTGCTGGGTGCGCTGGTGATCGTCGTGAGCTGGTTGCTGACCTGGGTCTACGTGCGCTGGGCCAACACGCACTACGACCGTGAGCTCGCGGAGATCACGCAATGAGCGCCCCCCTCCTGACGCTCCTGCAGGCAGCGGCGGCCGCCCTTGCCGATTCGACCGCGCCGACGACGAGCATCGGCGAGCCGAACAGGGTGGCGATGGTCTTCTTCTTCATCTTCATTTCGATCACACTCGGCATCACCTACTGGGCGGCGCGCCGGACGCGAACCACGGAGGACTTCTACGCAGCGGGGCGCTCGATCTCGGCGGGGCAGAACGGCTTCGCGCTGGCGGGCGACTACATGAGCGCCGCGTCATTCCTGGGGATCGCCGGCCTGGTGTCGACGACCGGCTTCGATGGGCTCATCTACTCGACCGGGTGGTTGGTCGGATGGCCGGTGGTCCTTTTCCTGATCGCCGAGCCTCTGCGGAACCTCGGGAAGTACACCTTCGCCGACGTCGTCGCCGCCCGCCTGCGGCAGACGCCGGTCCGGATCGCCGCCGCCATCGGAACGCTCGCGACAGTGATCTTCTACCTCATTGCCCAAATGGTCGGCGCCGGCGGGCTGATCAAGCTGATGTTCGGGCTGACCTACGAGACGGCGATCATAGTGGTGGGGGCGGCGATGATCGCGTATGTGCTATTCGGTGGAATGATCGCGACGACTTGGGTTCAGATCGTGAAGGCGATCCTTCTGCTCGGCGGGGCTACGATCTTGGCGTTTATGGTTCTCGCGAAGTTCCACTACAGCCCAACGGCGCTGTTTAGTGCTGCAGCATCACGCTATGGTGACGCTGTACTGGCGCCAGGAAAGCTCGTTGCGAATCCAGCAGACGCCGTTTCTCTTGGCATGGCGCTGATGTTCGGGACCGCGGGACTCCCCCACATCCTGATGCGCTTCTATACCGTCCCCGACGCCCAGTCGGCACGGAAGTCGGTCTTCTACGCCACTGGGCTCATCGGCTTCTTCTACCTGATGACGTTCATCCTTGGTTTTGGGGCGATGGTCCTGGTGACCCCGGAGACGATCGTCGCCGTGGACAAGGGGGGTAACATGGCCGCCCCGCTCCTCGCCGAGGCGCTTGGCGGGACGCCGTTCCTCGGCTTCATAGCAGCTGTGGCATTTGCCACGATCCTGGCGGTCGTCGCCGGACTTACCCTCTCCGGGGCCGCCGCGCTCTCGCACGACCTGTGGGTCAGCGTCGCCCGAAAGGGGGAGGCGACCCCGATCGAGCAGCTACGCGTGGCTCGTATTGCAACGGTCGCCTTGGGGATCATCGCCGTCTTTCTCGGGATCATCTTCAAGGGGCAGAACGTCGCCTTCATGGTGTCTCTGGCCTTCGCGATCGCGGCCAGCGCCAACTTCCCGGCGCTCCTGCTCTCGATCTTCTGGCGAGGGTGCACCACGCGAGGCGTGGTCACCAGCATGCTCGTGGGGACGATCTCCACGCTCGTCCTGATCTATCTCTCCCCCACCATCCAGATCGACATTCTCAAGCACGAGACCGCGCACTTTCCCCTCAAGAATCCTGCGCTCATCACGATCCCCCTTTCGTTCGCGGTGGGGATCGTCGTGTCGCTGCTGAGCAGTGATCCCGAAGCGCGGGCGAAGTTCGCGGCGGTGGAACGCCGCATACACCTGGGCGCCAAGGCCTGACCGGCGTTTCGCGCGCCCCCCTCCTCGCGTCTACTCGACGACCATCGTGCAGGATCGCCCTGTTCGGCAGAAGCCGTGACCGGTGTAAACGGTTACGGCCCCCTGCCGGGCCTCGTTATGTTGCCTCCCATGCCTGTTGATCGCGACAAGATTCCGTATCTCCCCGAGCGTATAGAAGGGCTCGGTGCCGTGGCCACGAACCTCTCGTGGAGCTGGAGCCGCAACGCCCGACAGCTCTTCTCGATGATCGATGAGCCGCTCTGGCACCTCACGCGGCACAACCCCATCGCCGTCCTCCAGCGCGTAGAGCCGGCCCGGCTGAGCCAGTTGGCCCGGGAGCCGCTGTTCCTCGACCTGTATGACCGGGTCATGAGCGACTTCCATCGCGACCAGTCGTTCGACAACACCTGGTTCAGCAACCAGTACGAGGCGCTGCGCGGGGGGACGGTCGCGTATTTCTGCGCCGAGTTCGGGTTGCACAACTCGGTTCCCATTTATTCGGGTGGCCTTGGCGTGCTGGCAGGCGATCACTGCAAGTCGTCGTCGGACCTGGGGATCCCGCTCGTTGGAGTGGGGCTGTACTACAAGAAGGGGTACTTCGACCAGAAGCTTCGCCTCGACGGGTGGCAGGAGGATTCGGACGAGCGTTTCGAGGTGGCCAACACGCCGCTCGAACAGGTCGTCCTTCCCGGGAAGGAGCCGTGGCTGGCGAAGGTTCGCACGTTCGGGCGCGATATCCATCTCACCGCGTGGCGGATGAACGTGGGGCGTGTCCCGGTCTATCTCCTCGACTCCGACCTCGAGCTGAACGACCCGGTGGACCGTGAGCTGACGTCGAAGCTCTACGCCGGAGGCCCCGACGTTCGCCTTCGGCAGGAGTGGATCCTGGGGGTTGGCGGGGTGCGCGTGCTGCGGGCCGTTGGGTATGCCCCGGCCGCCTGGCACGCCAACGAGGGGCATGCGGCCTTCATGCACATCGAGCGCGTGCGCGAGTTCATCGCTGGCGGGAGCTCGTACCAGGATGCCGTGGCGCGCGTGCGGGCGTCGAGCGTCTTCACCACCCATACCCCGGTGCCGGCCGGCCACGACACTTTCTCCTTCGACCAGGTGGAGGAGTGCGCCGGTCCGCTGTGGGAGGAGATGGGGATTTCTCGCGAGCAGTTCCTCGGCATCGGGCAGCACCCCACGGAGGAGCACGGTCGCTTCCACATGACGGTGTGCGCGTTGCGTCTGTCGAAGCACGTGAACGGGGTGGCACGCCGTCATGGCGAGGTGTCACGACAGATCTGGGCCCCGCTCTGGCCCGAACGCGACGTTACCAGGGTCCCCATCGGGCACGTGACGAACGGGGTGCACAAGGCCACGTGGATGTCGAAGGAGATGATGGAGCTGTTCGACCATCACTTCGGCCACGAGTGGGGGAACCGCGTGGAGGATCCGGCCCTGTGGGAGGAGGTGCTCGAGCTGGATGACCACCGGCTGTGGAACATGCACCTCGCCCTCAAGACGGAATTGATGAACTTCGGGCGCGAGCAGGCGCGGCGGCGGTGGGCCCGGAACTGGAAGGAGGCGACGCATGTGGTGGGGGCGGGGACGCTGCTCAATCCCAATGCGCTCACCATCGGCTTTGCCCGGCGTTTCGCGACGTACAAGCGGGCCGACCTGATCTTCGCGAACGTCGAGCGCCTGCGCGCCCTGCTGGTCGACAATTCGCGACCGGTGCAGATCATCTTCGCCGGCAAGGCGCACCCGGCCGACACGCCGGGCAAGGAAGTGCTGCGCACGGTGTACGGCTTCACGCGCGACCCGCAGCTCGAGGGACGCGTGGCGTTCATCGAGGACTACGACCTGCACCTGGCGCACCGCCTGGTGCAAGGGGTCGATGTGTGGCTCAACCTGCCGCGGGTCCCGATGGAGGCGAGCGGAACGAGCGGGATGAAGGCGGCGTTGAATGGCGTGCCGCAGCTGTCGACGCTCGACGGGTGGTGGCACGAGGGGTACGACGGGCTCAACGGGTGGGCGATTCCTCCCGCCTCGTCGCGGGCGACGCCTGACGAGTGGGATGCCGACCGCTTCTATACCTTGCTGGAGGAGCAGGTGATTCCGCTGTACTACACCCAGGATGAGCGGGGCCTTCCGCACGGGTGGCTGCAGAAGATGAAGCATGCGATCCGGGTGGCCGGGCAGCAGTTCACCTCGCGTCGCATGCTGCAGAACTACGTGAACCAGTACTACGCCTCCGCCATGCGCGGGGAGACGCAGGGAGACGATCCTCCGATCGATTGAGGTAGGGCATGGCAGCGCGCAAGCGAGGTGCGGCGGACGCGACGGCAGACGCGCCGGCAGACGCGACAGCGGGGACCAAGGGGGCGTCCAAGGCGAAGGCGAAGGCGAGGGGCGGGGCGGCGAAGAAGCGCCCGCGGAAGGCGGTAACGGTCGTGCCCGAGGGTGTCAGCGCCGTGCCGCCGGCAGACGCGACGCGCCCCTATCCGCTTGTTGCAGCTGGTGGTCAGCCGGTTACCATCGTGCATGTGGTGGCGGAGCTGGCCCCGTTTGCCCGCACCGGAGGGTTGGGCGAAGCGGTGGCCAACCTCGCCAAGTACCAGGCGAAGGTGGGGCTGACGGTGGCCATCGTCATGCCGCTCTACCGCCAGGTGCGCGACGTGGTGCATGACCTTGTCCCCGCCAGCGAGCCGTACGCGGTGCAGGTGGGGCCGCGGGTCGAGACGTCGCAGCTCTTCGAGTCGGCGGCGCTGCGCGCGCGCGCCGGCGACGGGATGCCGCGCGTCTACTTCCTGGCCAACGAGTACTACTTCGGGCGCGAGGGAATCTACGGCGACTCGCGCGGAGACTACGGCGACAACGACCGGCGCTGGGCGCACTTCGCCCTGGCGTCGCTGAACGCGCTCCCGATGGTGGCGCAGGCGCCGGTGCTGATGCACTGCCACGACTGGCACACCGCGCTGGCCCCGGCCTACCTGCGCGCCTACGATGCGGGGCGGGAGTTCTTCCGCAGCACCTGGTCGGTGATCACGGTACACAACGCCGGCTACCAGGGGCACTTCTCGCCGCAGTCGATGCCCGAGCTGGGACTCCCGTGGGAGTTCTTCAACCCGGACATGTTCGAGTGGTATGGCCACATGAACATGCTCAAGGGAGGACTGTCGTGCGCCGACGCGGTGACGACGGTGAGCCCCACCCACGCGCACGAGCTCCGCACGGCCGCCGGCGGCTTCGGCCTGCATGAACACTTCATCGCCATGCGCGACCGCTTCGTGGGGATCCTCAACGGGATCGACAACGCCGACTGGAACCCCGCCACCGACCCGCACATCGCCCACAACTACTCGCGCAGCCGGTTGGCGCCCAAGAAACAGAACAAGGCAGCGCTGCAGCGGCTTTTTGGACTTCCCGAGCGCCCGGGGACCCCGGTGATCGGGATGAGCGCGCGGATGGTGGCCCAGAAGGGGCTCGACCTGATCCTCGGGAGCCCGCGCTTCCTCTCGCTCGACGCGCAGTTCATCTTCCTCGGGCAGGGCGAGAAGCGCTACGTCGACATCCTCGAGGAGCTGGCGGCGCTCGTCCCCGGGCGCATCGGGGTGCAGACCCACTTCACGGTGGAGCAGGAGCACCGCCTCCTGGCGGGCGCCGACATGATCGTGATGCCCTCGCAGTATGAGCCCTGCGGCCTCACGCAGATGCGCGCCCAGCGCTACGGGACGCTCCCGGTGGCGCGGAAGGTGGGGGGGCTGGCCGACACGATCGAGGACAACGTCACCGGCTTCCTCTTCGACGACTACACGCAGGCCGACTTCATTGCCGCCTGTGCGCGGGCCATCGACCACTACCGGCACCCCCAGGTGTGGACCACGATGGTGAAGGAGGCAATGGCGCGCGACTTCGGGTGGGAGCGCTCGGAGGCCAAGTACCGGGAGTTGTACCGGCGCGCCATCAACTCCCCGCGCTGGAGGCGTTAGGCGTTGCCCATTCGGCCGGTGGACTTCGTCCTGATGCTCCACTCGCACCTTCCGTACGTCCTCAACCACGGACGCTGGCCGCACGGGAGCGACTGGCTGTGCGAGGCGGCGCTCGAGACGTACCTCCCGCTGGTGGAGAAGCTTCGCCAGCTCGAGCGTGGCAACACCGCAGCCCCCGTCACCCTGGGGATCACGCCAGTCCTCGCCAACCAGCTGGCGCACCCCACCTTCGGCGACGAGCTCGATCGCTACCTCACCCAGCGCCTCGCCGCCTGCGCCGAGGCGGCGGTGACGATGCCGGGAACCCCTCAGGAGAAACTCCTCCCGCTGGTCGCCTTCTGGGACGCCCGCCTGCGTCGGCTGGGTGCCCTCCGCGACTCGCTGCAAGGCGGCCTCACGGGCGAGTTCCGCCGGCTGCAAGACGCCGAACGGCTCGAGATCACCTCGTCGGCGGCAACGCACGCCTTCCTCCCGCTCCTCGGCCGCGACGAGTCGATCCGGCTGCAACTGCTGCTGGGGCGCCACGAGCACCGGCGCCTCTTCGGGCGAGATCCCGATGGGTGCTGGGTGCCGGAGTGCGGCTATCGCCCGCGCGGGATGTGGTCGCCGCTCCCGCACGCGCCCACTGCCGGGGTCCGTCGCGGGATCGAGGAACACCTGGCCGACGCCGGCTACCGGTACTTCTTCGCCGACGCGCACATGGCCCATGCCGGAGCGCCGTTAGGCATCTACGGCGAACTGTTCGGCGGCGAGGCCGAGAAGGTCGCCGCCCCGGCAGGACCGGGGATCGCGGGGGCGCAGTCTGCCTATCGCGCCTACCGCGTGACCGGCGCGCGCGCGCCGATCGAGGTCGCGGCAATGGTGCGCGACCCGCGGTCGACGGTGAAGGTGTGGAGCCGCGGCGACGGATATCCCGGCGACGGCGCCTACCTCGAGTTCCACAAGCTGCGCTGGCCGGGCGGGCTGCGCCTGTGGCGCGTCACGTCGCGCGAGTCGGGGCTGGGCAACAAGGCGCCGTACGATCCGGTGGCGGCGCGCCTGACGGCCCGGGCGCACGCGCGCGACTTCGCTGCCGGGCTCACGGCGACTGCCCGCGAGCGTGGGAGCGGCGAGTCGCTCATCGCGGCTCCCTTCGACACCGAGCTGTTCGGCCACTGGTGGTTCGAGGGCCCCGACTTCCTCGGCGATCTCTATGCGGAACTGCCGCACCATCCGCATTTGCGCGCGGTGACGGCGTCCGAGCATCTCGACAGCCACGCCACGCGTGCCGCGACCAGGCTGGCGCGCGGCAGCTGGGGACGCAACGGCGACTTCTCCATGTGGCTCAACGATCGCGTGGAGTGGATCTGGCCGTTGGTGTGGGAGCTGGAGGACCAGTTCTGGGACCTGGCGCCCGCGGCGCTGGCCCACGAACGCGCACACGACCTCCTGGCGCAGGCGGCGCGCTCGCTCCTCCTCCTGCAATCGAGCGACTGGCCGTTCATCATCTCCACCGGCGAAGTGGCCGACTATGCGGTGCGCCGCGTGCGCGCCCATGCCGACGAGACGCGCGAACTGCTCGGCGCGCTGCGCGAGGCGCTGGCGGGGAGCGAGGCGCGCGTGGGGCATGCGCTGGCCAGCGCGTTGCACCTGCGCGACGACGTCTTCCCCGTCATTATTCCGGCCGTCGCCAGGTCGCTGGCATCCTGCGCGCGCCCCGTCCCTGCGAGCTGACGCATGCGATCCCTCGTCATTCACGGCCATTTCTACCAGCCGCCGCGCGAGCACCCGTTCTTCGACGAGATCGAGGCCGAGCCCTCGGCGGCGCCGTATCACGACTGGAACGAGCGCATCGAGCGGGAGTGCTACCGTGCCGTGGTGGCGGCCCGCAAGACCGGCGCACACGGCCGGATTGCGGGGATCGTCAACACCCTGGAACAGCTCTCGTTCAACGTGGGGCCGACGCTCTTCACGTGGCTGGAGCAGGCCGCCCCCAGCACCTACAGCGCCATCCTCGCCGCCGACCGGGCGAGCTGCCAGCGGTTAGGGGGGCATGGCAACGCCATTGCCCACCCGTATCACCACGTGATCCTTCCGCTGGCCTCGCGCCGCGACAAGGTGACCGAGGTGCGCTGGGGGATCGCCGACTTCCGGCGTCGCTTCGGGCGCGACCCCGAGGGATTCTGGCTCCCCGAGACGGCGGTGGACGACGAGACGCTCGATGTCCTCGCGCAGGAGGGGATCCGCTTCACCATCCTGGCGCCCTACCAGGTGAAGGAGCGCCCGCCGCACGGCCTTCCCGGGCGCTACACGACCGCCAGCGGGCGCGCCATCGCGTTATGCACGTACCACGGCGACCTCTCGCACGGGATCGCCTTCGGCGGGCTCGTGCGTGATGCGGGGCTCTGGTCGCGCGAGATTCTGGCCGCCGCGTCGGGTGGTTCCCCGCAGCTCGTCTCGATGGCGACCGATGGGGAGACGTACGGGCACCACCACAAGTTCGCCGAGATGGCGCTGGCGCGCGTCTTCGAGCTCACGGCGGCCGAGGGAGTGCGGGTCGAGAACTTCGCCTCGTTCCTGGCCCGCCACCCGGCCGAGCACGACGTGGAGCTGGTGGCTCCCACCGCGTGGAGTTGCGCGCACGGGGTGGAGCGGTGGCGCGCCGATTGCGGCTGCCGGGCGGATGGGGTGCGGTACCCCAGCCAGGCCTGGCGCACGCCGCTCCGCGACGGGCTGAATGCGCTCGCCGGCGAGCTGCACGCCATCTTCGAGCGCGACGGGGCGCCGGTCCTGGGCGACGTGTGGGCGGCACGCAACGACTACGGCGATGCCGTCAGCAAGGACGCCGAGGCGCGTCACCGCTTTTCGGCGCTGCGGCTGGCGGGCACGGCAAGCCATGCGGCCCAGCACCGGGCTGCCGAGCTGCTGGAGATGGAGCGCGAAGCCATGCGCATGTTCACCTCGTGCGCCTGGTTCTTCGACGACATTGGCGGGCTCGAGCCGCAGCAGGTGCTGCGCTACGCCATGCGGGCGATTGCGCTCAGCCGGGAGCCGCAACGCCTCGGTGCCATGCTGCGCGCCACGTTGCGACTGGCGAGGAGCAACGACCCGGCCATCGGGACCGGCGAGGACGTGTTCGTGCGGCTGGCCAGCGGCCCCGACGCGGCGGCCCGCACCGCCGCTGCCGCGGCTGCCCTCACCGCGCTCGGCGTCGCGCCGAACGGGCATCTCTCCGCCAACGCCGTCTTCGCCGAGATCGAAGGCGACCTCGTGTCGGTCACCACGCGCGACACGGGGACGACGCGGCGCTTCCGGGTGGCAGTCGTGGAGCGCCGGGCCAGCGACGTCACCTGCGACGTGACCGACCTCGACGACGACGACGCGCGCATCTGGCGGATCTCGCTCGCCGACTTCCCCGAGCGCCCGCGCCGCGCGATCCGCCATACGCTGCGCCGCGAGCTCCTGCCGCGCTGCCTCACCCCCGAGGAGATGGAGCGCTTGGCGCTGGGCGAGGAGTCTGTGCGGGGCGTGATCGTCGTCGCCCTCCTTCGCGCCGTGGTGCGGCTGTCGGACGACCACTCACCCGGGGCGCTCGACGATGCCCATGCCCTGTTCGACCTGTTCGAGCAGTTGGAAACGAACATCCCGTTCGATGTGCAGACGGCGTTCGGGGCGGTCTGGGAGGGCGCCTCGCCGCACCGGCGCGAGGTGCTCG
>DAIESF010000130.1 GCA_027346425.1 Gemmatimonadota bacterium
TAGCAACCAATCTGTGCTGGGCACCACAACGCCTCCAAACTCGATGACACACCGCGACTACGACTAGCGAACGGGAGCACGGGTCACACCCTCCGACCCGCCGATCGCTGGCGGTTCGCTCGTTCGACATTGAGTTGGCGCGTCGTCCGCCCCCCTCACGTCGCCCCACCCCGGTACAGTTTGCAGGTTTGGTGCCCTGCGCGCGACCCCCGAGCGGGGCTCGCCCCCTCCGGTGCCACCGCTCCCCGCCCGAGTAATCTCGACACGGATGGGGACAACGTGCAAGCGTTCGACACATGCTGCCGCACAAACGCGACAGCGGGCGGCCTATTGGCCGCCCGCTGCAACACCCTTTCGGAAAACGCCTTACCAGCGGTAGTGCGCGAACGCCTTGTTGGCCTCGGCCATGCGGTGGGTGTCTTCCTTCTTCTTGACGGCGTTCCCTTCGCCCTTCGATGCCGCGATCACTTCAGCGGCGAGCTTTTCGGCCATCGACTTCTCGTTGCGATCGCGCGAGTAGTTGATGAGCCAGCGCATGGCGAGGGCGGTGCGGCGCTCGGGACGGACTTCGACCGGCACCTGATACGTGGCGCCACCGACACGGCGCGACTTGACCTCGATGACCGGCTTGAGGTTGGCCAGCGCCTGCTTGAAGACGTTCACGCCGGGCTGGCTCGTCCTGGACTCGACGAGGTCCATCGCCCCATAGAACAGGCGCTCGGCGTTGGACTTCTTCCCCTGGAACATCAGGGAGTTGATGAACTTCGAGACAGTCTGGCTGTCGTAGCGGGCATCCGCGAGAACGGGACGCTTCACCGACTTCTTACGGCGGCTCACTTCTTCTTACCTCCAGCAGGGGCGGCGCCCGCCTTGGGCTTCTTGGTGCCGTACTTCGAACGGCTGCGGTTGCGGCCGTTGACGCCGGCGGCGTCGAGGGTACCGCGAACGATGTGGTAGCGCACCCCAGGGAGGTCCTTCACACGACCACCACGCACGAGCACGATCGAGTGCTCCTGCAGGTTGTGCCCTTCGCCAGGGATGTAGGCAATGACTTCGATCTGGTTCGTCAGGCGAACCTTGGCCACCTTGCGCAGCGCCGAGTTCGGCTTCTTGGGCGTGGTGGTGTAGACGCGGGTGCAGACACCGCGGCGGAACGGATTCGCCTTGAGAGCCGGCGACTTCTCTTTCTTGAGGACGTCCTTGCGCGCGCGCCGGACGAGCTGATTGATCGTTGGCATCCAGAACCAGTTCGTGAATCTACTTCTACGTGGATCGCCCATTTGGACGGCACGGAACAGAACCTTGAACTTAGACGCCCCGCGGCACAGAGGCAAGGTGCCATTACCGCCCTGTGGAAAAGCCGGGGGTCGGGGAGCTACCAGTCCCCCATCGCCGCCAGGACCGGGAGGGCGTCGCGCTCGCGGATCCCGGCGCCGAACGCCCCCAGCAGATGGGCGACCCCGTTGGCATAGTAGGAAATCAGGGGGCGGCCGCGTGGGAGCACCAGATATCCCCCGCCCTGACGGGCGACGACCTTCCGCATGCGCAGCATCCGATAGGCCCGGTCGAAGATCTCGCCGACGTCCCGCCCGGGATCGAGGAAGCGGGCGTTCACCTCCGGGAGGACGTCCCGTAGCTCCTGCATTCGCGCCAAGAGCTGCGCTCGCCCGACGAAGTCGGAGCTGAACGTTTGCATCGCGGCGCAGGCGAGCGCCACCGGGGTCACCGGAATCAGCGCCCCAATGCGGGTCATCGCCTCGTCGCAGAACCGCTGTACCTGCGCCAGCCGTTCCGGACGCTCCAGCTCGAACAGGCGCACCCCGTCGCCCTCGAGCCGGGCGATCCACGACGCCACCGAGACTGGCTCCCCGACCATCACGGCGGCGCGCCCGTAGCGCCTCCACCGCCCGGTGAGAATGCGTCCGAAGTTCCACCCGGCGTAGCGCATCACCTCGCCGAACTGCACGGCGCGGCTCGGGCGCTCGCGCCCCTCGCGCGAGGCAAGCTCGCGAAGGAGCGACCGGTCCTCGAGGACACGATCGTAGTTGATCGCCACCGGCATCACGTACATCCGCGAGCGCAGAGCCGGGTCGCGCGCCGTGCCTAACGCGTAGTCGAGGAGCCCGATCTTGGCCGCCCCCAGCCGCCCATCGCGGGTCAGTCCCCCCTCGGGGAAGATCCCCTGCGTCACCCCGTTGCGCGTGATGAGCTGCACATAGCGCTCGAGCACGACGTGGTACAGCGGTTCGCGATACCGACGCCGGATGAAGTAGGAGCCGAACGACTTGAAGATGTGCTCCAGCGGAAAGGCGCGCGCCCACTCCCCCACCGCGTACGAGATCGAGACGTCGCCGGCCAGGGCGTAGGCCACCAGCACATAGTCGGCGTTGGACCGGTGGTTCATCAGGTAGATGATGACCGAATCGCGCGGGAGTCCGCGGAACGGATTCGGGCGCTCGGAGTCGACACTGACCTTGTAGAAGAAGTTCAGCAGCGCGCGGCTGGCGACGTACCCCAGCCGGTAGTACGCGATGATGTTGAAGAACGGAATGATCTCGTCGAGATAGCGACGCACGCGCTTCCACGCGTCGTCCTCTCGGACCTGGTGTTCCCGCGCGTGCGCGCCGACGGCCTCGGCGATCGCCGGGTCGGCGAGCAGCGTGGCGATGATCGCCCGCTTCTTGGTGAGCTTGAAGCGGTCCACGCGCGAGCGGAACCGCAGCACCGCGCGGCGAGCCGTGCGGTCGAGGGTGGCCCGGGCGAGCCACCACGCCGCACCGCCGATCGCGATCGCCGCCGCCGCCGCCGCCGCAGCGGCCAGGATGCCGAGGGTCACGCGCCAACTTCCGACCGCCGGGGAGCGACGTCAAGTCACCGCCCCCCTAACGACGACGCCCGGGCGCGAGGCCCG
>DAIESF010000165.1 GCA_027346425.1 Gemmatimonadota bacterium
CTCGAGCATGAACGACTGCGCGACCACCGTGCGCGACGCGGTCATCGAGTTCGCCCTCCGCAGCCTCGTCACCTCGCCCATCGCCGCGAGCCCCCTGTCACGTCACGATGCCTGACCCCCGCTCCCTCCCGCTCCGCCGCCCGTTCCTCGGCGCCGCGTTCTTCCTCCTTCCGCTCGCCGCCGGGTACCCCGCGGGCGCGCAGGCGCCAGCCGCGCGGCGTGTGTCGTTAGGCGACGTCGTTCGCCTCGCCGCCGAGCAGAATGCCGGCGTTCACGCCGCCCAGGCCCGCACCGCGCAAGCCACCGCGCGCATCCGCCAGCGTCGGGCCGACCTCCTCCCCTCGATCTCCGCCTCCGCGGTGGAGGCCGGGCGCAGCTTCAACACCGCAACGTTAGGCTTCGCCTTCAAGGGCGCCGACGGCAAGTCCTTCTTCAACCCGGACGGCGAAGTGATCGGTCCGGTGATCAGCACCGACCTCCGCGCCCACATCTCGCAGGTGCTGTTCGACGCCGGCGCGCTCGAGCGCGTGCGCGTCGCCCGCACGGCCGCCTTCGCCACCGGGACGGAGACCGACTTGGCGGCCGAACAGGCCGCCGGCGCCGCAGCCACGACCTACGTGCGCCTGTTGCGCGCCGACGCGCAGGTGGCCGCCCGCCGCGCCGACTCCACCCTCGCCGCCGAATTGCTCGACATCGCGCAGGAGCAGCTCAAGGCCGGCGTTGGCGTGGCGCTCGACGTCACCCGCGCCCGATCGCAGGCGGCGCAGATCCGCGCCCAGCAGGTGGCAGCCCGTCAGGAGCGCGAGCGCGCCGGGCTCGAACTGGCGCGCATCCTCGGCCTCGCGCCTGACGAGCGGCTGGTCGCCGCCGATTCACTGGCCAGTCTCGTGCTCCCCGAAGCCGACGCCACCGACGTCGACCGTGCAGTCGCCCGGCGTCCCGACATTCGCACCCTCGACGCGCAGCTCATGACCGCTGCGCAGCAGGAGCGGGCGATCCGACGGGATCGGCTCCCCTCGCTCTCGGCGTTCGGCGACAATGGCCCCGTCGCGGGCGACGGGACCTCGTACCTGCGCACCTACAATTGGGGTGTCCAGCTCTCGGTCCCCATCTTCAGCGGCTTCCGAAACGAGGGGCGCCTGGAGGAACAGGAGGCGGCGCGCCACGAACTCGAGGCGCGGCGACGCGACCTCGCCCGCCAGGTGGCGCTCGACGTGCGCGGCGCGCAAGACGACCTCACCGCCGCCCGTGAGCAGCTCGACGCCGCCAACGAGCGCGTGACCCTCGCCGAGCAGGAGCTATCGCAGGCGCGCGATCGCTTCCGTGCCGGCGTCTCGGGCAACGCCGATGTGGTCACCGCATCGTTAGGGCTCAACGCC
Organism: Gemmatimonadota bacterium; assembly: GCA_027346425.1. Lineage (GTDB taxonomy): Bacteria > Gemmatimonadota > Gemmatimonadetes > Gemmatimonadales > Gemmatimonadaceae > SCN-70-22. Next base: position 1,380 of record DAIESF010000165.1, read on the forward strand.
GCCCGGACCCTCGTCATCGACGCCACCGCTGCTTGGCAGGGGGCCCGCATCGCCCTCGCCCGCGCGCAAGGCGATGCCCGCACCCTGCACTGACCGCCCCTTCCCCGACGCCGCCCCCGACGCCGCCCCCGACGCCTCGCTCGCCCTCCACATACAGCGCCATGTCCACCGCCACCGCCCCTGATTCGCGCGCCTCCAACGCCGCCCCGGCCGATACCCGCGCCGCCACCCCCCCCGCTGCCACGGGAGCCACGCGGCGCCGCATCATCCTCGTGCTCGCCGGCATCGCCGCCATTGCCGCCCTCTGGACGGCCTTCCGCACCTGGAGCTTCTCGCGGTCGCACGCCTCGACCGACAACGCCCAGGTTGATGGCTACATCATCCCCGTCGTCTCGCGCGTCGGCGGGTTCGTTGCCGAGGTGCGTGTGCAGGAGAACGCACGCGTGAAGGCCGGCGACACCCTCATCGTCCTCGACGATGCCGAATTCCGCGTGCGCCTGGCGCAGGCGGAGGGCGACCTAGAGGCCGCGCGCGCCGTGGCCGGCGGACGAGGGATCGACGGACAGTCCGCGGCGCAGCTCCGCTCGGCCACCAGCCAACGCGCCTCGCTCGAGGCGCAGGTGACGTCGGCGCGCGCCAGCCAGGCGAAGGCCGAAGCCGACATCGGGCGCCTCAGGGAGCTCGTCGCCAAGCAGATCGTCTCGCGCCAGCAGCTCGACGCCGCCGAATTGGCGGTGCAGGCCGCGCGGGCCAACGTGGAGTCGGCAGAGCGGCAGCTGGCGGGTGCCAGCGCCGGCGTGGACAACGCGCAGGTCGGGACGCGCCTCGCCCGGGCCCGCCTCGCGGCCGCCCAGGCGGTGCGCGACAACGCCGCGTTGCAGCTGACGTACACCGCCATCCTCGCACCGCGCGATGGCTTCGTCTCGCGCAAGCAGGTGGAAGTCGGGCAACTGGTGCAGGCGGGCCAACCGGTCATCACCGTGGTGGACGACCAGCACGTCTGGATCTCCGCCAACTTCAAGGAGACCCAGCTGGCGCAGTTGCGGATCGGCCAGTCTGCCGAGTTCGACGTCGACGCCTACGGCGGGTGTACGGCCGAGGGGAAGGTGGAGTCGGTGAGCCCGGCCACCGGCGCCAAATTCGCCCTCATTCCCCCGGACAACGCCACCGGGAACTTCACCAAGGTCGTGCAGCGTGTCCCCGTCCGCATCGCCATCACCAAGGGGTGCGGTCCCGAGCGCCCGCTGCGCCCCGGCATGTCGGTCGACGTCCACGTGAGCACGCGATAGCGAGCGATGAGCGCCACCGCACTCCCGTCCCCCGCCTCCCATCTCCCGGCGGCGGCGGACACCGACCAGTACAAGCACAAGTACCTCATCGCCATCGCCGTCACGCTGGCTGCCGTGCTCGAGCTGATCGACACATCCATCGTGAACGTGGCGATCCCGCACATGATGGGGAACCTGGGCGCCACGGTCGACGAGATCACCTGGGTCTCCGTCGGCTACATCGTGGCGAACGTCATCGTCATCCCGATGTCGGGGTGGCTCTCGGCGTACTTCGGACGCACGCGCTACCTCACCGGTTCGATCCTACTCTTCGTGGTCGCCTCGTTCTTCTGCGGGGAGTCGACGTCGTTAGGTATGCTGGTGACGTGGCGCGTGATCCAGGGGATCGGCGGCGGCGCCCTCCTCTCCACCGCTCAGTCCACCCTCTTCGAGGCCTTCCCCCCGAGCGAAATCGCGATCGGACAGGCCATGTTCGGTATCGGGGTCATGGTCGGCCCAACCATCGGGCCCACGCTCGGCGGCTGGATCACCGACAACTTCAACTGGCCCTGGATCTTCTACATCAACGTTCCGCTGGGCATCCTCGCCGCCATCATGGTGGCCTCGTACGTGCGCGACTCCGAGCACCAGGAGAAGGCGACCACCATCGACGGCACGGGGATCGCCCTCCTCACCGTCTGCATCGGATCGTTGCAGTGGATGCTCGAGCGCGGGGAGCGCTACGACTGGTTCGAGTCGCGCTTCATCGTCACGCTCGCCGTTGTCGCCGCCACCTCCGGCCTCCTCCTCATCTGGCGGGAGCTGACCATCGAGGAGCCCATCATCAACTTCCGCGTCCTCAAGAGCCGGCAGCTCGCCGTGGGCGTCACGTTTGCCACCGCACTCGGCCTCTCGCTCTACGGCGGGATCTTCGTGCTCCCCATCTTCCTGCAGCAGTTGCATGGGCTTTCGGCCTCGCAGACCGGCTTCCTGATGCTCCCCAGCGCGCTGGCCTCCGCCTTCGTGATGGCGACGATGAGCCGAATGCGGGGAAGGATCGACGCGCGCTACACGATCACCGTCGGCTCGTTCGGCTTCCTCCTGTCGATGTGGCTGATGTCCCGCCTGACACTCGCAAGCGGCGCCGATGACATCTATTGGCCGCTGATCCTTCGCGGGCTGGCGCTCGGCCTCATCTTCGTCCCGCTCTCCAACGCGGCGATGGCCGACGTCCCGTCGCGTGACCTCGCGCAGGCCACCGGGATGTTCAACCTCATGCGTCAGCTCGGCGGGTCGATGGGAATCGCCACGATGGCCACCCTCCTCGGACGCTTCACCGCCGGCCAGCGGGCCATTCTCACCGAGCACGTGGGGGCCACCGATCCTGCCACGCTCGAGCGTGTCTCCCTTCTCACCAAGGGGGCCATGGCGCATGGGGCCCCCTACCTCCAAGCCAAGTCGCAGGCCATCGCCATGCTCTCGCAGCAGGTCGGCGTCCAGGCGTCGGTTATCGCGTTCTCCAAGATCTATCTGCTCAACGGCATCCTCCTTGTGAGCGCCCTTCCGCTCCTCCTGATCTGGCGGACCGGCAAGGCTCGCGGCGCCGCCGGACCGGTTCACTAGCGTCCCCGGACATCGGGCGAGGGCGTTCCCCGGACATCACGCCCGGGGGGGCGACCCCCGTTCCACGGGGACTTAGATTGGCGGATCCCGCGCGCCCGATCGCCCAGAGCGCCCTCGTCTCCCATCCGTTCATCACCCCAATGTCGCTCCCGTCACGCGCCGACGCCCTCGCCCTGATGCACGAGTTCACCCAGAGCGAGTCCCTCCGCAAGCACATGCTCTCGGTGGAAGCGGCCATGCGGGCCTACGCCGCGGAATTCGGCGAGGATGTCGAACGCTGGGGATTGGCCGGGCTCATGCACGACTTGGACTACGAGCGTTGGCCCAACGCCGCGCACGCGGCCGATGCTGAGCACCCCGCCGAGGGAGTGCGCGTCCTCCGGGGGCACGGATACCCCGAAGACATCCTGCAGGCGATCCTGGGACATGCGGAGTACACGGGGGTAGCACGGGAGAGCCGGATGGCCAAGACGCTGTTCGCCGTCGATGAGCTGACCGGGCTGATTACCGCTACCGCGCTGGTGAAGCCCTCGAAGAGCGTGCACGACGTGGACGCCCGCTCGGTGATGAAGAAGATGAAGGACAAGGCCTTCGCCCGCGGCGTGAGCCGCGAAGATGTCACTAACGGCGCGGTCGACCTGGGCGTCGAACTGGAGCCGCATATCCAGTTCGTCATTCACGCGATGCGCGCGCGCGCTGACGACCTCGGACTGGCTGGAGTCCCGACCACTGCACCGTGAGACTTTTTCAACACTGCACGGAACCGACGCGTTTTACGGGGGACCAAGCTACGCAGAGCCCTCGTGACGACCGCGTTCATCCCCACTTCGCTCGTTCCACCCGCGAGCTGTCCGCCCCGCCGGACCATGTCCGACGCCGAGCCGACTGATCGCGAGCGGGAGCACGCGCTGGTGGTGGCGGCGCAGCGCGGCGAGAGCGAGTCGTTCGCCGCGTTGGTGCGCCTGCACCAGCGGCGCGCGTACGCCGTGGCGCGCTCGATCGTCCTCACGCATGAGGATGCCGAAGACGCGGTCCAGGAAGGATTCCTGCACGCCTACCGGGCGCTGCACCGGTTCCTCCCCGACCAGGCCTTCGGCGCCTGGCTGCATCGGATCGTTGCCAACGCCGCGCTCGACATCACGCGGCGCAAGAAGGTGCGCGACGCCGATACGTTGGCCGACACCGTCGCCTCCCCCTTCCGCGACCCGGCGGAATCGGACGAACTCAAGCGGCGCCTGTCCGTGGCCCTCGAGTCGTTAGGTGACCGGCAGCGCAGCGTGATCGTGCTGCACGACGTAGAAGGATACAAACACGCGGAGATCGGACGGATGCTCGGAATCCCCGAGGGTACGGCCCGGTCCGATCTCCATCATGCCCGTGCCCGGCTGCGCCAGGCACTGAGCGGAATACGGAGCCAGTTATGAAGATCATCCGCGGTGACGGCCGCGACATGAGCGACGACGAGATCCAGGGCGCCCTGCGCGATCTCTACGCGCCCCCGGCCGACGACTCGTATTGGACGACCCTCGAACGCCGCATCATGCAGGCGGTTGGAACGGAGCGCGCCCGGGAATGGTGGTCGTACTTCCCGGGGTGGGTGCGCCTCGGCGTCACCGCCGCCGTGGCAGCCGCCCTCATCGCCCTGCTCGCCTCGTGGCACACCCGAGACCTGCAGCAGCGCATGGCGGCCGACCGGCTCCTCGGGCCGTCGAGCGAGATCCCCCTCCTCACCGAGTCCGAGCGCGGGGAGCCAAATGCCGAGCGGGAGGCCACGCTGCGGTACCTGATCACGCACGACTGAGTGCAACCGTCATGAGAGATTCCAAGAACCTCGCGCTGATGTTCCTGCTGGGCGCCTTCCTCACGGGCGGCGTCCTCGGCTTCACAGCCAATCGGTACATGCACCGCGACCAGGTGTGCACCACGGGCGCCACGACGAGCGGGCTCCTCAACATCCTCTCGGAGCGCCTGCGCCTCTCGGCCGACCAGCAGCATACCGTCGATTCCATCCTCGATGAGCGCAGCCGCCAGTACAAGAAGGAGATCGAGCCGATCCGCCCCCGAATGGAGGCCATCAAGCTCAACGCCCGCGAACAGATCAGGCGTGTGCTGAATGAGGAACAAAAGCGGGAGTTCCAGGCACTTATCGAGGAAATGAGCGACACGAATCGAAACGACAGGGACGACTGATGCCGCGCAGGTTCCTCGTCCTCGCCCTCCTGGCTCCGCTGAGTCTCCATGCACAGGGCGCCGCCACTGGCGGCGCCCGCCCTATTTCGCTGGACGAAGCGGTGCGGTTGGCGCAGCAGAATGCTCCGGCTGCCGTGCAAGCCCGCGGCCAGATCCGCACCTCCGACGCCGCCATTCGCACCGCATATGGGAGCTTCATCCCGTCGCTCTCCCTCAGCTACGGGAGCAACCGGCAGGGGGGCGAGACATTCTTCCAGGGGCAGCTGGTCCCCTTCCGCGGCGACCCGTGGAACTTCAGCCGCGGCGTCAGCTCGAACCTCGAGCTCTTCGACGGCGGGCGCCGGTTGTTCAACCTGCGCAGTGCCCGCGCGAACCTGACCGCCGCCGAGTCCAACGAGCGATTGCAGAAGTTCCGCGTCGCCCTGGACGTCAAGCAACAGTACTTCAACGTGCTCGCGGCACGTGAGTCGCGCGCCGCGGCGCAGGCCCAGCTCGCGCAGGCCGAGGAACAGCTGAAGTCGGCCACCGCCCGCGTGCGCGCAGGCGCCGCCACCGTCTCCGACTCGCTTCGCTCGGTCATCCAGGTCGGCAACGCACGGCTCGCGCTCTCCACCGCCGAGAATACCCTCCGCGTGAGCAACGCCAACCTCACGCGCCTGGTCGCCACGAACTTCGAGGTGACCGCGGAGGAAATCGAGGACGCCGCCGTTCCGCGGGCGACCATCGACAGCACGGAGATCGCCAACACGGTCGAGTCGGCGCCATCCGTCATGCAGGCCAAGGCCGAGCTCTCGGCCGCGGGGGCTTCGCTGCGGGCCTCGAAGACCCCGTACCTGCCAACGCTCAACGTGAGCTACAACCTGTCGGGAAGCCGGACCGACAAGACCTTCGACCTCACGGGCGGGCAGTACGCGAGGGCGAACGCCCTCCGTTTCTCGCTTTCCTACCCCGTCTTCAACGGCTTCACGCGCGAAGAGAACGTCGCGCGAGCGAGCGTCGCCGAGATCAATGCACAGGCGCAGCTTCGCGATGCGCGGCTGGCGGTCGAGCAGCAGTTGACCCAGTACGTCGGTGCCCTGCGTCTGGCGCAGGAGCGGGCGAGCATCCAGGTCGCCTCGGTCGCCGCCGCCGAGGAGGACCTGCGGGTACAGAATCAGCGTTATGCCCTCGGATCGTCCACCCTCCTGGACGTCCTCACCTCGCAGACGCAGCTCAACTCCGCACGATTCGCGCTCATCCAGGCCCGATACGACGCCCGCGTCGCCAAGGCCCAGATCGAGGCGTTGGTCGGCCGCGACCTCCCCTGATCGCCTCGTCCGCTAACAGTCGCATCCCACCGGCGTCCAACACTAGCTACGGACGCTCCCCTTCGAGAGAACTCTGGTGAATCGCTCGTCCCTCGGCTCGATTGTCGCCCTCCTTGTCCTCATGGCCGTCTCGGCCTGCGCCAAGAAGGAAGAGCAGAAGCTCGTCATCCAGACGGCCACCATCGGCCGGCAGACCATCGTCCTCGACGCGACGGCCTCCGGCGCGGTGGAGCCGATCAACGTCGTCGAGGTGAAGTCGAAGTCGTCGGGACAAATCACCAAGATGCCCGTCGAGACGGGGTCGAGCGTCCGCCCGGGCGACCTGCTGGTACAGGTCGACACGCGCGACGTGCAGAACCAGTATGACCAGGCCGAAGCCGACCTCAACGCCGCCGATGCCAAGCTGCAGGTGTCCGAGGCACAGAAGAAGCGCTCCGACGACCTCTTCCGGCAGCGCATCATCACCGCGCAGGAGAACGAGACGGCCCGACTCGATTTCGCCAACGCGCAGGCCTCGGTGATCCGCGCCCGCACGTCGCTCGACCTGGCCAAGCAACGCCTCGAAGACGCGACGGTACGGGCTCCTGTCGCCGGCACGGTGATCGAGAAGACCGTCTCCCTGGGGCAGGTGATCACCTCGGCGACGAGCGCCTTCGGCGGTGGGACGACGCTGCTCAAGATGGCCGACCTGAGCAAGGTGCGCATGCGCGCCCTGTTCAACGAGACCGACATCGGCAGCGTGCAGCCCGGGCAGCAGGCCACCGTCACCGTCGATGCCTATCCTGATCGCCCGTTCCACGGCACGGTGGAAAAGATCGAGCCGCAGGCGGTGGTCCAGCAGAGCGTGACGATGTTCCCCGTGCTCATCAACCTGGCCAACAGCGAGGGGCTGCTGAAGCCGGGAATGAACGGCGAGGCGGCAGTGCTCGTCGACCGCCGGGAAGACGCCCTCGCCGTCCCCAACGACGCCGTGCGCACGACGCGCGAGGCGCCGATGCTGGCGCGGACGCTCGGCCTGGACCAGGACAGCGTGAGCGCGCAGATCCAGGCCCAGATGGCGTCGTTCGGTGGCCCGGGACGGAACGGCGCGCGGAACGGAGAGGGAGGAATCAACCTCCCCTCGGGGCGCGAGATGCGCCGCATGATGCGCGGCGAGGTCGACCTCGCCCCCGATCAGGGCGGGCGTGGACAGCTCCCCAGCGTGAGCGACGCCGACTGCAAGAAGGTGAGTGACGCCATGGCCGCCAAGCCCGACGTCGCCGCGCAGCTGGCCGGGTTGCGCCAGAAGATGCAGCGTGGCGAGATCGACATGGCCGCCCTGCGCGAGGAGTCGCAGAAGCTGTATGCCGCGTTAGGCGTGGAGCCCATGGTGGCGCGGGCCTGCCAGCAGCGGGGCGGCGCGACGAATGGCGGCGCAGCAACCGGGCGCGCCGCGCAGGGTGGCGCCGCGGTACCGCAGGCGCAGGGGGAGTTCCCGATGCGCTACCGCTCGCGCCCGGGGGTGGTCTTCGTGAAGGAGAGCGCCGGCTTCGAGGCGCGGGTCGTGCGGCTCGGGCTGGGCAACTTCGACTATACCGAGGTGCTCAGCGGCCTCAAGGAAGGGGACGAGGTCGCCCTCCTCGGCGCCGCTGCCATCCAGGTGGCGCGCGACTCCAGTGCCGCCCGCTTCCGCCAGATGACCGGCGGCGGGGTCCCCGGGATGCAGAAGCAGCAGGGCACCACGCAAGGCGGCGGGGCGTCCGCCCCTCCGGCGCGCAAGTAACCGCGAGGCTCCCATGCTCTTCGGCGAGATCTTCCGTGTCGCGTTAGGCGCCCTCCGCGCCAACAAGCTGCGCTCGCTCCTCACCATGCTCGGGATCGTCATCGGCGTCGGGTCGGTCATCGCCATGATCGCCCTCGGCACGGGGGCGCAGCAGGCGGTCAAGGATCGCATCTCCGCCCTTGGCACCACGCTCCTCACCGTCAGCCCCGGCCAGATGTTCGGGCGCGGTGGGATCAGCTCCGACGCCGACCGCGCCAAGCTGACGATGAAGGACGCGACGGCACTGGAGGAGAAAGGAACGCTCTTCCTGGCCGTCCAGCCGGAGATGTCACGCAACCTGCAGGTGCAGTACCTCAACAAGAACACCAACACCAGCATCACCGGCACCACCGCCAACTACCTCGACGTCCGCAAGTACGAACTGCAGGCGGGGCGCATGTTCTCCTCGGCCGAGGACAATGCCAAGGCGCGCGTCGCCGTCGTCGGCCCGGAGGTCGTGAAGAACCTCGGGCTCGAGTCGCCCTATGCCATTCTCGACGAGCCGATCCGCGTGCGAGGGATCCAGTTCACCGTCGTGGGCGTCCTCAAGTCCAAGGGGCAGGCGCAACCCTGGATGAACCCCGACGACCAGATCCTCATCCCGCTCAATACGGCGCGATTCCGCGTGATCGGGACCGACCGCATCCGCTCGATCTCCGTGCTGGCCAAGACGGAGGACCAGATCCCGGAAACGATGGCCGAGATCCAGAAGATCCTGCGCCGCGAGCACAAGCTGCGGCAGGGGCGCGCCGATGACTTCACCATCCGCAACCAGTCCGACTTCCTCTCGACCTTCGCCGAGACCACTGTGGTCTTCACGTACCTGCTGGCGGGGATCGCCGCGGTTTCGCTGGTCGTAGGCGGGATCGGGATCATGAACATCATGCTCGTCTCCGTCACCGAACGCACGCGCGAGATCGGCGTGCGCAAGGCGTTAGGCGCGACGCGCTTCAACATCCTCTTCCAGTTCCTCATCGAGGCGGTGGTACTCTGCCTGATGGGGGGATTCATCGGGATCCTGCTCGGAGGCGGCGTGGCAACCTGGCTGAGTGCCGCCTTCCAGTGGAACACGCAGATCTCCTCGACCTCGGTCCTCCTCGCCTTCGGCTTCTCGGCACTGGTGGGGGTGCTCTTCGGCGTCTGGCCGGCGCGGCGCGCCGCCAAGCTCGATCCGATCAGTGCGCTGCGATACGAGTAGATCCGACCGTCCCGCGCATCACGAAGGGGAGGCGGCCTGACAGGCCCCTCCCCTTCGTGCATCTCCGCCCAGGCAGGTGACGCGGCTGCCCGGACGGACGCCGGCGATATGTTCACCCGTCTCCCGTCTCCCGTCTCCCGTCTCCCGTCTCCCGTCTCCCGACTCCCGACTCCCGACTCCCGACTCCAGAACACGTTACGATATAT
>DAIESF010000182.1 GCA_027346425.1 Gemmatimonadota bacterium
GGCGCCATCGAGATCGATTGCGACCGGCGCGTTCTTGGCGCCATGCGGTCCAGTCGCGGAAGGTACGGCGCCCTGCTGTTGCACGTCGCCGGCCGGGCCGGCCCGGCGACACACGTCGTCCCCGCTCTCTCTGAGTCCTACTCGTTGCTTGCCCGGAGAATCACCGCCATGACGCACCCGCCACGCCGTTCGCCTATCGCCCTTGTCGCCTGCCTAACGATTGCTGGCGCAGCCCTCGTCGCGGCCTGCAACACCGAGACGCCGCAGGTAGCCAAGGCGCCGGCCGACGCGACCCCGCCCTCGTCGCCACAGCCAGCCGTCGCCGCCCCCGAGGGCGCCTACTTCGAGTTTCAGGTCGAGCATCCGGTGCAATCGGCGCGCGGCCTCGCGCCGCTCTATCCCGACAGCCTGCGCACCGCGGGGGTCGAGGGTGAGGTCCTGGTGCAGTTCGTGGTCGATACCCTCGGGAAGGCGGAACCGCAGACGTTCAAGGTGCTCAGAAGCTCGCACGAGGCGTTTGCCGCCGCCGTGAGGGAGGCGATGCCGGGGATGAACTTCGTCCCCGCCAGCAACAAGGGGGCGAAGGTGCGCCAACTCGTGCAGCAGCCGTTCGTGTTCGCGCTCGCCAAGTAGCGCGCTGGAGGGGCCGCGCGCGCGCGTGTGTGACGCAGGTCACCGCGCTCACCGCGCGCCAGGACGCCGTGGCGAATACATCAGGTGGCTTCGCCGGGCCGTACGGGTCATGGACGTGCGGGCGACTAGGGTTTGCCCGAGTGTACAGGCGCTCGCGCCCCTCCGATTTTTGGAGGAGACAACGCGAGCCGCTCGCTGTCAGGGTGCCTGGCCACTCCGGGCATCAGCAGAGCGAGAGCTTCGCCGACCACGCCGCGCCGCGAGCATGATCATGACCACTGTCGCCGACACCTGCGAACACCTCTGCCCCGTGGGCCCCCGGCTCACGCCCACGCTGGCGCCACAGCTGATGCCGACGATTGCCCCGTTGGGGAGCGAGCGGTTAATCCCGGTGCGTCACGTCGAGGCGCGCGACGTGGTGGTGCGCGGGGGGGCCACCGGGCGGGAGTATCGCTTTGCGGCTGGCGAGTCGCGGGAGATTCCGCTGGCCGATGCGCGACTGCTCGTGGCGGGGGGGGAGTTTGCGTTCAGTGGGGGACGATGATCGCCTTCGTCACCTCGCGCCGCTCCACCGCATCCAGCGCCTCTTGCGCCTGCGCCAGCGTGTAGCGGCGCTCGACCATTTCGCGCCATGGGATTCGGTCGCCGTGCTTGGCGGCGATTGCCACCGCCCGGTAGAAGTGCGAGAAGTCGCTCCCCCAGCACCCGCGTACTTCGATGTGCTTGCGATTGATGTGGTAGTGCGGGTGGATGCGGATGTCGCCGTTGTCGGTGTAGTGCCCGCAGACGACGATTCGCCCGCCATCGCGCACCAGGTCGAAGGCCTGGCGCACGGCCTCCGGCGCCCCGCTCGCCTCGATGACCACGTCCACGCCGTGCCCGTCGGTGGCTTCGAGCACCATGTCGCGCCGTTCTTCCGGCGATCGGTCCAGGCCTAACGAATCCGTCGCCCCCATCCGCAGGGCGAAGTCGAGGCGGGGCGCCGGGTCGCCCACGGCGAAGATCCGCCCCGCACCGGAAAGCGCCGACAGGGCGATGATCGACTGCCCCACCGGCCCCACTCCCAGCACGGCGACGTTCTGCCCGAGGCGGATCTCGGCGCGGTCCACCGCGTGCATCGCCGTCACCAGTCCGCACCCGCCCCCCATGAACGTCGCCTCGTCCAGCCGCTCAGGGAGGCGCACCATGTGGACTCCCGGCTTCATCCACAGTGCCTCGGCCCACCCGCCCAGCAGTCCGTCGTTTGCCGAGTACGTTATGCCGTACACCCGGCGATGCGGGCAGCGCGTCGACTGCTTGGCGACCAGGCACTGGTAGCACTTCCCGCAGGTCTCGTGTACGTCGAGGAAGGTGACGCGGTCGCCCAGGGTGAAGGGACGTCCCTCGACGTCGGTGATCGTCCCGTTCATCTCGGCGATCGTGCCGACCGACACGTGCCCCGGAATGATGGGGTAGGGGACGCCGGACAGGCGACCGTGGTGCAGGTGGACGTCGGTACCGCAGACCTCGGAGTAGGTGACCTCCAGGAGAGCGGCCCCGGGGCCAAGGGTCGGGGCGGGGAGGTGCCTCAGCTGCAACGGCTGCCCGGGGGCGGGCATGACGACGGCAGCGTACGAGTCGCGCATCATGGGCAGGAGATCCATACCGGCGAGAGGAGAGACGAATCGGACCGATTGGCCCGGCGGACAATGTCCCCGACTCAGCGCTGGGGGAAGGAGGGACCGCTACCTCTCCTGCTTCGCGTTGCGCAGCACCACGACGAGCACCGGGAGGTAGATCAGCGCCAACACCATCGGGTATGCAGAACGCACCACCGAGTCGCCCCGCTCGGCCAGCAGCCACCACGCCACCATCGCCCCCTGACTGCACGCCGTCAGCATCAACGACTGCTGCCGCGTGCGGGCGGAGCGGGAGAAGCAGAATGCTGCGGAGCGACTGCGGGGCTATGAACAGGATGAGCGCCTCTTGAACGCCGGGTGTTCCCGGCATGATGGAGAGCGCAGCCAGGCATCATGCCTCCGGCCGACGCCAACGCATGAGGGCGAGGAGGAGGAGCGCCCCTTCTGGACGCATGGCGTACGGGGTGAAGGGCTCGCCTTGCTTCACGGCATCGAGCCACCGCGATGGCCACGATGGCTCGACGAGAAGCGAGATGACGACAACCACCGCGAAGAACGCGAGGGAGATCGCAAGCCAGCGATTGGATCGCGACGTCGTCAGTACCGCAAGCCCCATGTTCGGTTTGCATGGGAGGACCCAGCCGAACCATGGGGACAGGGCGGCACAGGCGAGTAGCGGGGCGAACTGCACGAACGAAACGGCAGAGATGAGCGATGCACTGAGCAGCGCCATGAGGTGCGCGTAGCCCTGACGCAGGATGAGGTACGTGAAGCACCCGACTGATGCGGCAGCTACTAGCGCCAGCAGGACTCGAACGGAGCGCGGCGGCGGCGCAGAATGCGCAGAGCGACTATCCCCGAGCGTCCGTCGGGACTCACCCGGCACGCCTCACCCACTGCGCAACCTCCCGTAGCGTCGCCCGCTTCCCATACATCAGGATCCCCGTGCGATAGATGCGCGCCGCCAGGTACACCGCCACATAGCACGCCGCGACGAGCGT
>DAIESF010000215.1 GCA_027346425.1 Gemmatimonadota bacterium
GGGGCGCCAGCACCGCCCGCCCCGCATCGCGTCGCAGGACGCGAAAGCCGAGCGTCTCCTCGTACCAGGCGACCGATCGCGCGAGGTCGGCGACTTGCAGCTGCACCCTCCCGAGCCGGGTGGCATCGGGAAGCCGGAACCCCGACGGCGCCTCCCCGTAGCTCCCGGCGGTCGCCGGCTCACCTCCGGGCATGGCGCCGAAGATGTCGTTCGTGGTCGTGGCCATCTCTCCCTCCTTGTCCCTGACGGGGACCGATTTTCAGTGCGTGGCGCGGGAGCGCCCCGCGAGCCTGGCGTCCACCGAATAGCTCCCCGCCCCGGTCAGGGCCAGCGTTGCCGCGGCGGCAAACAGCATGAGGACGAACTCGACTCCCTTGGGGACGAAGAAGCCGCCCTTGAGGTGCACCACCAGGATTGCCACCAGCATGTCGATGGCGAGCCCCAGCGCCGCGAGTCGCGTGAAGAGCCCGAGCACGAGCGCGATCCCCCCGAAGAACTCGAGGAAGGCCACGAGGGGGCCCATCACCTCGGGCAGCGGGATCCCCATCTGTCCGAAGGCCCCCGCCACCCCTCCCAAGCCGTACACAAAGAGCTTCTGCCCGCCGTGCACAGCGAACACCACACCGGCGATAACCCGCAGGACGGCGAGACCGGCGCTCGTTTGGCTCGCAGTAGCGGGGCGAATGATCTGCATGACGACATCTCCTGACGGTGCGGTGACTGTGATGAGTGATGCGCTAATGGGTGTTACAACACTTCTATGGGTCAAACGATCACCCGGCGCGCCGGGCAAGTGTCAGCAGTTCGATGAGCGCCCGGAGCTGCTGCTCGGACATGTGCCCAAGGGCTCGACGGTGCTCCGCCTCGACCGGGGCATCGAGCGAGTCGACCAGCTCCCGCCCACGCTCCGTGAGCCGCGTGGTCACCAGACGGCGATCGTCGACGCCGCGAGTCCTGGCAACCAACCCCGCCTCCTCCATCCGGTCGAGGAGGCGCGTCACGTCTGGCATCCTCGTCACCAGCCGATCGCGTATCTCGTTCCGGCACAAACCGTTGGTGCCAGCACCACGCAAAATGCGCAGCACGTTGTACTGGGTGCCGCTGATCTCGAACGGCTTCAACATCCGCTCGAATGCGTCCTGTAACACAGCCTGCGTCCGCCCCAGGTTGAGCTGGGCCTCCTGGTACAGGCTCCCGAACGGCTTCCGTTGCTGTAGCTCGTCGCGCAGTTCCGGTGTCATGGTACCATGATAGATGTTATCACACCTATTGTCAAGACACGAAAACTTCTCCGATAGCTTTGGGGTACTTCCACTCGCCCTAGCAGGAGTCCTTGCGTGTCTGTCCCGTTCGTCCTGGCCCTCTCGGTCGCCTCCGCCCTCGGATCGTCGTCCCCGAACCCGTGTCACCCGGAAGCGCCACCGCTCGCTCGCGCCTCCGCCCTCGGGACGGTCGACGCGGATACCGCGCGTCGCCCTACGTCCGCCGACCTCGCCTTCATGAAGGGGATGATCGGGCACCACGCCCAGGCGCTGGTGATGACCGCCCTCGTCCCCGAGCGTTCGTCGCGCCCCGAACTCGGGCTCCTCGCCGAGCGGATTGACGCCTCGCAGCGACAGGAGATCTCGCAGATGCAGCTCTGGCTGCGCGACCGAGGCGAGGAAGCTCCCGACCCCTCGTCGCCACACGCCCACCACGGCGCCGGCCATGCGGAGCTGATGCCGGGGATGCTGACCCCCGAGGACCTGACCAGGCTCACCGCCGCCAGCGGCAACGCCTTCGATCGCCTGTTCCTCGAGTTCATGATCCGGCATCACGAGGGAGCGCTCCAGATGGTGGCCGACCTGCGACGGACCCCGGGCGCGCTCCAGGAACCGCAGCTCTTCGACTTCGCCTCCGACGTCGACGCCGACCAGCGCGCCGAGATCGCGCGCATGCGCCGCCTCCTCGGCACCCTGCCTAACGGCTGAGCGGGTGGCGCGGCGCGCGCCTACGGTCGGTCGCGCGCCACCCCGTCGGTGAACAGCAGGCACACCGGCGCCGGGAGCGCGATGCGCCCCCCGGTGGGCGCGAGCGCCCCGGTGGCCTGGTCAACGCGAAAGGCGACGATCGTGCCGGATCGCTGGTTGGCCACCAGGAGCAATTTTCCGTCAGGCGCAAGGGCGAAGTTGCGCGGCCAGCGCCCCCCCGTCGCCACCGACTGCGTGAGCGACAGCTCGCCGCTCAACGGCGCGACGGCGAACACCGCGACCGAGTCGTCGCCGCGGTTCGACACGTACACCGTCCGACCCGACGGATGCACATGGACGTCGGCGGGGAAGTTCTCCCCGGTTGCCCCAGCGGGACGGGTGAAGAGCCGCTGTCGCTCCTGCAGCCTCCCGCTGTCGGAGTCGTAGTCGAGGGCGACGAGCGTGGAGTCGAGCTCGCAGGCGACGTAGAGCGTTCGGCCATCCGCCGAAAAGGCCAGGTGACGCGGCCCCGCCCCGGGCCGTAGCGCCACCTCGGCCACGGGCGACGGCGACAGGGCCCCGGAGGCTGCATCAAATCGGTGGACCATGATCCGGTCGACCCCCAGGTCGGTGACGACGACGTGCCCTCCCGAGGGGGCGAGCACGACGCAGTGCGCGTGCGGGGCCGCCTGCCGCACCGGATGCGCCCCCCGCCCGGTGTGCTGCACCACTGCCGACGCATCGCCGATCGACCCGTCGGCCCCGATCGGGAGAACCGCAACATTCCCCCCGACATAGTTCGCGACGAGGGCATGGCGCGCCGCGCGGTCGACGGTCACATAGCACGGCGCCCCGCCCCGCGACGCCCGCTGCCCTCGGGGCGACAAGCTCCCGGTCGCTGGATCGCGCGCGAACGTGCTCACCGTTCCCGTCGGTCGCCCCTCGAACGTGGTGACTTCATTCACCGCGACCAGCGTACGGCGCCCGGGTGCGAGGGCGAGGTACGACGGGTTCGCCGTCTCGGCGGCGATCGCCATCTGGCGCGACGCCCCGCTCGTTGCATCCACAACGAGCCGATAGATGCCATGACTCTCCGTGTCGTTCGTGTACGTGCCGACATACAGCTCCCACCCCGCCGGCGGGGGCGCCGCCCGCGTGGCCCCCATCCGCCCAGATGCGCAGCCAAGGGTGGCAAGCGCCGCCGCCCCCACGAACTCGCGTCGCGAAAGCCGCGGATCGCCGTTAGGTGTGCGGTCGGAGAGCGTGCGGGTGCCGAGTTCGATGTCGTCGTGCATGCGGTATGTGGTTCCGGCCCAGGGGCGCACTCGGTTTACGTCGCGCGCCGCTTGATGATCGCGCGAGGCGCTGCCCAGCGGTACCTCTCCTTCATCCTGTGACCTGCGCCGCCTACAGGAGGGGGGGTGGGGGCTGTACCTTCTTGCTGACCCTTTCAGCCCCCAACGTCCATGACCTCGATTCGCCACTCGCGGGTTGCCTCTCACTGGCCCCGCCTCGCCTGCGCCTTCTCGTTCGTCCTCCTTGCCAGCGCCGCCGGTGCGCAGGGCGATCCGCGGGTGGGGCTCAAGCCCGGTCTGCACGACGCGGGGGAGGCCGCCCGCAACATGGAGTTGGTCTCGCATCGCCCAAAGCCCGAAGGCTTCTTCAATCCGTCCAACCCGGGCGACTTCGCCTTCGCAAACTCCGACCTGGCCTTCAACCGCAAGTACGTCTTCCAGGGTGGCTATAACGGCTTCCAGGTGTGGGACATCTCCAACCCCCGCACCCCGACGCTGCGGGCCAAGCATATCTGCCCGGGCGGACAGGGGGATCTCTCGGTCTACGGCAACCTCCTCTTCATGTCGGTGGAGCAGGCGAGCGCGCGTGTCGACTGCGGCACGCAGGGGGTGGCGGATACCGTCAGCGCCGAGCGCTTCCTCGGTGTGCGCATCTTCGACATCAGCAACATCGACGCGCCGAAGCAGATTGCGGCGGTGCAGACGTGCCGTGGCTCGCATACGCACACCCTGCTGGTCGACCCGAAGGACAAGAAGAACATCTATGTCTACGTGCACGGGACGAGCCCGGTGCGCCCGGCGAGCGAACTGGCAGGATGCTCAGGGCTCCCCCCGGAGAAGGATCCCAACACTTCATACTTCCGCATCGAGGTGATCCAGGTTCCGCTCGCCTCGCCCAAGGACGCGAAGATCGTGAATTCGCCGCGCATCTTCGCCGACTCGGCGGGGAACGTGGCCGGACTTTGGAAGGGAGGCGCGCATGGGGCGGGGACGCAGGAGACGGCGACCACCGACCAGTGCCACGACGTCACGATCTACCCGGCACTCGGCCTGGCCGCCGGCGCCTGCTCCGGGAACGGGATCCTCCTCGACATCAGCAAACCGGCATACCCGAAGCGGATTGGCGCCGTGATCGATCCGAACTTCGCGTACTGGCACTCGGCGACCTTCAGCAACAATGGCGACAAGCTCCTCTTCACGGACGAGTGGGGCGGAGGAGTCGGGGCGCGATGCCTCGCGACCGACAAGCCGATCTGGGGGGCCGACGCCACGTTCACCTTGAGCAAGGACCGCAAGCTCACCCCGGCCGGCTACTTCAAGCTCCCCGCGCCACAGACGCTGCAGGAGAACTGCGTGGCGCATAACGGATCGCTCATCCCAGTCCCGGGGCGCGACATCCTGGTGCAGGCGTGGTACCAGGGCGGCATCTCGGTGGTGGACTTCACCGACCCGCACAACCCGAAGGAGATCGCCTTCTTCGACCGCGGCCCGGTCGACGGCCAGCGTCTCTATCTTGGCGGCGACTGGTCGGCGTACTGGTACAACGGTCTCATCTACGGATCGGAGATCGCCCGCGGCCTCGACGTCTTGCAGCTGACGCCGAGCGAATTCCTCTCACAGAACGAACTCGACGCAGCCAAGCTGGTCAGGTTCGACGAGTTCAACCCGCAGATGCAGCTGCGCTTCGTATGGCCCGCCTCGTTTGCGGTGGCGCGTTCGTATGTCGACCAGCTGACACGCAATCAGGGGTTGGCTCCCGACAAGCTGGCGCA
>DAIESF010000233.1 GCA_027346425.1 Gemmatimonadota bacterium
CCGACGGTCTCTAAGGCACGATGCGCGCCACCGGCGTGTCGCGATCGCACACGGTGACCGGCTGGCCCTCCCGCGCCGCACGCAGGCAAGCGCTGAGATTCGCCTTCAGCTCGGCAACTTTGACCGTCTTGGATTGTGACCTCGTCATGACCACAAGAGAGTCATATCCGTATATCGGGCAACGCCACCTCCCATCCCGCCAGGCAACCGCCAGCCGATCGACCAACCCTCCCTTACCGCACCACCCCCCTCCGTATCGCCCTCCCCGGCAACGCCCCCCGCACCAACTCCCCGTCCCGAATCACCGGCACCCCGTTCACCACCACATGCCTCATCCCCTGTGACGTCGCGTTAGGCGCCGTATACGTCGCCCGATCGCTCACCGTCGCCAAATCGAACACCACGATGTCGGCGTCCATCCCCACCTGGAGCCTCCCCTTCAGCCGCATCTGCGGCACGCTCTCCTCGAGAATCCGGGCCGGGGTCAGCGTGAGCCTCCCCACCCCCTCGCGCAGGTCGACCTTCTTCCGCTCGCGCACGTAGTCGCGCAGGAACCGCGTGAACGTCCCCGCGCTCCGCGGATGGGCAAAGGCGTCGGCGGGCAACGGCCACACGTCGCCGGTGATCGTCTTCCCCTGCGACGTCCACGGCATCGCGTCCGACGCGATGGCCCCGCCCGGGAAGAGCACCGCCTGGTCGAGGTACGCCTGGTCCTGTGCGTTCTGCCCGGGACGCATGAAGTGGACGACGATCCACGTTCCCGGCGCCTTGTCCTGTGCCTCGGCGAGCGTGGAATCGTTGTACGGCGTCCCGTTCAACTCGATGTCGCTCGCCCTGGCCCCGCCCATGCGCTCGCGCCAGTTGCCCCTGAAGATCTCGGCACCTACAACAGTGCTGCCTGCGGCATAGGGATACGCCTCGGTCGTCACCTTCACCCCGCGCGACTGCGCCCCGCGAATGAGTTCGGCAATGAGCGGGATGTCGCGCGTACTGTTGCTGTTGAGGTGACTGATGTGCATGTGCGCTCCGGTCGATGCGGCAAGCGCGACCAGCTCCTCGAACGCCTCGAACGACGACTGCGGCTCGATCACGCTCAAGTAGCGCACGTGAGTGAACGTGGGGACGTCGTACTTCTTCGCCAGCTGGGCGAGGGCGTAGTACTCCTTGCGCCCGTAGCCCGGGGCGTAGCCGGCCAACACGCCGATCCCGATCGCCCCTTCCTTGAGCCCCTGCTCCACACGGGCCATGATGCGCGTCGTCTCCTCGGGGGTGGCGACGGTGTACTGCCACCCCTTCCGCCGCTGCGCATCCTGGAAGAACGAAATCGAGCCGTCGGGCTCCATCCCCTCCTTCTCGGCGATGCGCCCGAAGAGCCAGGCGGCAGAGAAGCCGTAGTTGATCGGGCGCCCCTCCCTGGCCACCTGCTCGTAGGCACGCCCCACGGGGAGGGTCCCGGCTTCGAGTTCGAGTGCGGTCGTCACCCCATCAAAGGCCTGCATCCGCGCCGAGGCCAGGTACTGGCCGTGGGAGTGGAGGTCGATGAAGCCGGGGGTGACCACCTGGCCGCGTGCGTCGAGGACAACTTTTCCGGTGAGTGGGGTGCGGGATATCGCGCTGATGCGGTCGCCGCGCACCCCGATCCAGCGCACGGCATCGAGCCCGCTCTCGGGGTCGATGGCGCGCCCGTTGGCGATCACGAGGTCGTACCCCGCCGCCGCGCGCCCCTGCGCGGAAAGGGGGGCGGCGATCGCCAGCAGGGCGGCGAGGGCAACGGCGTCTGCCGCAGGGAGCGGGCGCATCGACATGTGGATGGGGTGCGGGAGAGACGAGACGATGCTCCTCCGTCGCTCCCTGCGCCAGTACGGCATTGCGTTAGGCATCCATCGGGGATTCCCCCGCTGGCGTACCGCCGGACCGAGGGCCATTGTCGTGTCACAAACCCTGTTCCGCCCGCCATGCGCGACTTCCCCCACGCCCGTCCAACCGACGCCTACGCCCGCACGTACGACGACGCGTCGCGCGATCCGGAGTGGTTCTGGGGGCATGCCGCACAGGCGCTGCACTGGGACGTGGCGCCGCAGGTGATCCTCGACCGCTCCAAGGCCCCGCTCTTCCGCTGGTTCGCCGGCGGGGTGCTCAACACCTGCTACAA
>DAIESF010000244.1 GCA_027346425.1 Gemmatimonadota bacterium
CGAAGCTAACGGCCACTGTGACCCCATACAAGTAATTGCCGTGACGCCGGACACCCCCGCGCGCGCTTGCGCGCGCCGGGGACGCACGCACATTGCCCCGGGCGTCCATGACCCTCCTCACGCGCACCCTGACTGGACTGGCGCTCGCCGCGGCGATCGCGATCGTCGCACGGCATGCGCGATCGTTGTCCGGCACCGGCGCGTGGGCGGCGACGGTGATCGGGACCCTGGCCACAGCCGCCGGCTGGCGCTGGTGCGTTGTCTTGCTGGCGTTCTTCTTCTCGTCGACCCTCCTCTCGCGCTGGCGTCGCGCCCCCAAGGAGCAGGCGACGCGTGCCGTGGTGGAGAAGGGGGGCAACCGGGATGCGTGGCAGGTGCTGGCCAACGGCGGCGTCTTCGCCCTCTGTGCGCTGGGCGCGATCGTGGTCCCCTCGGCGCCCTGGGCGCTGGCGGGGGTAGGGGCCCTGGCGGCCGCGACCGCCGACACGTGGGCCACCGAGGTCGGGACCGCGATCGGCGGGATCCCTCGGACGATCTTCGGGTGGGTCCCCGTCCCGGCGGGGACATCGGGGGCGGTCTCGTGGGCCGGGACGCTCGCCATGGTGACCGGGGCCGCCTTTCTCGGAACCGTTGCCGCGTACGCCGGCTTCGACTGGAGGGTAGGGGGCGCGGTGGTGGCGGGCGGAGTTGCCGGTGCCCTGGCCGACACCCTGCTCGGAGCGACGCTTCAGGCGGGACGGTGGTGCCCGGCGTGTCTGGCGCCCACCGAGCGCAAGGTCCATCACTGCGGTACGGTTACCGCGCACCGCGCGGGATGGGAGTTCCTCGACAACGATGCCGTGAACCTAACGAGTTGCGTGGGCGGCGCCGTCGTGGCGCTCCTGGTCGGGCGGGTGACGTGAGCCCCGCACGGAGGGCGTTGGCGCTCGCGGTGGCGGCGGGCACCGTCGCCGTG
The DNA here is from genome assembly GCA_027346425.1 of Gemmatimonadota bacterium. GTDB lineage: Bacteria > Gemmatimonadota > Gemmatimonadetes > Gemmatimonadales > Gemmatimonadaceae > SCN-70-22. The sequence goes on from DAIESF010000244.1 coordinate 956, forward strand.
TCGTTGGCGTCGTGCGACGGCCCGGGGGTCGTCGCTCCGCGTGGCACGGTGATCCGCGCCGGCACGACGTCTGCCGCGTCGTCGGTGGTGGGGACGTGGCGCCGGACGGTCTACTTCCTCGACGACTTCGGGATCGCGCACTCCAGCGAGACCTCGTGGCAGTTCGGCGCCGACGGCGCGATGGTCCGGGTGCAGGTGACGCGCAACCTCACCTTCGGCCTCGCCGATGCGCAGGTGAGCGCCGGACGCTATCGCGTGGAGGGGACGCGCCTGGTCATCGACGTCGTCACCCCTGCCCCTTCGCAGCTGTCGTTCGAGGTGCGACGGGTCGGCAACCAGCTCGAGATCGCCGGCGAGCCGTACTTTCTGGTGGGCGGGTGACGCGGCGTGACGCGGAGGTGCTGGTGGTGGGCGGCGGCCCCGCCGGCGCGGCGACGGCGTTCTTCCTCGCGCGTGCCGGCGTCGACGTCCTGGTGCTCGACCGTGCCCGCTTTCCGCGCGACAAGCCGTGCGCGGAGTACCTGAGTCCCCAGGCGTCGCGCATCCTGGGCGAGATGGGGGTGCTCGAACGGGTGGAGCGGGCTGGCGCCGCGCAGCTGGCGGGGATGCGGGTTCGCGCGCCTAACGGGACGGTGATTCACGGCGAGTTCGCCGCGTCGCACGGCTACCGCGGCTTTCGCGACCGCGGGCTTGCGCTGCGCCGCCTTGCCCTCGATGCGATCCTCCTGGGGCGCGCCCGCGAGGCCGGGGCCCGTGTGCTGGAATCGGCGGCGGTGCGCGACCTGTCCCGCGATTCGAACGGTCGCGTGGACGGGGTGCTGGCCGAGACGGACGCGGGGCGGCGTACCATTCGCGCCGCGCTGGTGGTGGGGGCCGACGGCCTGCGCACCGTGGTGGGGCGCCGGCTTGGCTTGGTGAAGACAGGGCGGTTCCCGCGTCGCCTGGCGGTGGTGGCGCACTACGCCGGCGTGGAAGGGATGGGGCGTTGCGGCGAGATGCACGTCGACGCCCGCGGTTACACCGGGCTGGCCGACGTCGGGGGCGGGACGACCAACGTCGCCGTGGTCCTCCCCGCGGCACAGGCCGGCGCGATGGCCGGCGACCCCAGCGCCTTCCTCGATCGCTGGATCGCCGCGCGTCCCCATCTGGCGGCGCGCTTTGCCGCCGCCACGCGCCTAACGACCCCCCGCACCACGGGGCCGTTCAATTCGCGGGCCCGCCGAGCGTGGGCGCCGGGGGTCGCCCTGGCCGGCGATGCTGCCGACTTCTTCGACCCCTTCACCGGCGAGGGGATCTATGCCGCCCTCCGTGGCGGCGAACTGCTCACCTCGTACGCCTTCGATGCCGCGCGGGCCACCACCACGCGGCGACATGACATCGCGCTCGCCGCGTACGATCGCTGCCTGCGCGACGCCTTTCGCGGCAAGCGACTCGTCGAGCGCGCCGTGGGCACCGTCGTCGCCTTCCCGGCGTTATTCAACAGGGCGGCGGCGGTCCTGGCGCGCCGGCGCGACATGGCCGACGTCCTCGTGGGGGTCACCGGCGACTTCGTCCCCCCTCGCGAGGTGCTCCGCCCCGGCTTCCTGTTCTCCCTCCTTTTCTCCCCCGCCCCGCTCGCGGCCGCTGACGGCTCGGGCGACGGTGCCGGGGGTGCCTAACGACTCCTCCCCACGCCCGGCACGAGCCACGGCATGTCCCTCGATTCCGACCTCTTCCGCAGCGTCCTCGGCCGCTTCGCGAGCGGCGTCACCGTCGTCACCGCGCGCGACAACGCCGGGCGCGACCACGGCATGACGGTGAGCGCCTTCACCTCGCTCTCCCTCACTCCGCCCCTCATCCTCGTCTGCATCGATCGCGCGGCCTCGGTGTACTCCGCGCTCGCGGCCGCCGAATGGATCGTGGTGAACGTCCTCAGCGCCTCGCAGGAGGCGCTCTCGCGGCGCTTCTCGCACCTCGAGGCGGAATCTCGCTTCGACGGGATCGGCTTCTCCCGCGCCCCACACGGCGCGCCGATCCTCGACGAGGTCCTCGCCTGCCTCGAGTGCCGACTCGTCGCCCGCCACCAGGGGGGGGACCACGACATCCTCGTCGCCGAGGTGGAGACCGCGTGGGCCCGCGAGGAACGCCCGCTGCTGTATTATCGCGGCGGCTACGCGCAGTTGGAGCGCTGAGTGCGCCAGGTGCTCACGCCGGCGCGACGACGGGGGGTCGAGATGCTCGATGCCCCCGACGTCGACGCGCGCCTGCGTGAGCGCTCACACCGCGACATCGCGCGGGCCAACGCCGTCTTCGGCGGGACGCGTGCCCTGCTCTCGGCGCTCGGCGAGTGCCGGCAGGCGCTCCCCCGCACCACGACCCTCCTCGACGTGGGGGCGGGGACCGGCGAGGCCAGCGCCCACGCCAGGCGGTTCTGCGCCCGGCACGGGATCCGGCTGCACACCATCGCCCTCGACGTGGTTCCCGACCTGGCCGCCGCCGCCCGCCGGCACGCCGCCGACGCCGTGTGCGCCTCCGCCTTGCAGCTGCCGCTGGCCACGGCCAGCGTCGACGTCGTCGCCTGCGCCCAGGTGGCGCACCACTTCACCGGCGACGAACTGACGACGCTCCTGCAGGAAATGCAGCGCGTGGCGCGCTGCCGGGTGATTGTCAGCGACCTCCGGCGCAGCTGGGTGGCGGCGGCCGGGATCTGGATCGCCTCGTATCCGCTCCGCTTCCACGCCGTCAGCCGCCACGACGGTGTCGTCTCGGTCCTCCGCGGCTTCACCGCCCCCGAACTCGCGTCGGTGGTGCACGCCGCCTGCGGCGTGCACCCCGTGGTGCGCCGCCGCGCCGGCTTCCGCCTCACCGCCTCGTGGGAGCCGCCCCGCGTCGCTCCCTTGTCCCCCCCTCCGTCCTGAGCGCATGCGCCCTCCATTCTCGTTAGGTCCCCTCCCGGCCGGCCGGGCCATGGAAACCGTGGACGAGCGCGTGGTACGCGCCGGGGTGCGTGAGATCTTCGAACTGGTGCGCCAGGTCGAGCATTGGCCCGCCTATCTCGCCCACTATCGGTTCGTCCGCTTCCGTGAACGCGCGAGCGACGGCGGCGGGATCGTCGAAATGAGCGCCAACCGCCCCTTCGGCCCTTTCAACTGGCCCACCTGGTGGCTCTCGGAAATGGAGATCGACGACGCGCGCCCGGCCGTGCGCTTCCGCCACATCGGAGGAGTCACCACGCGCATGGACGTCGAATGGGCCTTTGATGCGCTCCCGAACGACGAGGGGACGCTCGTGCGCCTCGTGCACGTCTGGGACGGGCCGCACTGGCCGCTCATCGGCGTCTTCGCCGCCACGGTGGTGATTGGCCCGGTCTTCGTCCACGGCATCGCGGCGCGCACCCTCGAGGGGCTGGCCCGGGTCGCCGAGCAGCACGCCGGCTCGGCGCGCGGCACAGCGACGCGCGCTGCGAACACGGGTGGCACGCGTGGCACGCGTGGCACGGGTGGCACGCGTGGCGATTCCGTCCCGCGGACGACGCTCACATGAACAAGCGCCGAGTCGTCATCACCGGAATCGGCGCGATCACCCCGATCGGCACCGGGCGCGAAGGGTTGTGGCAGGGACTGCAGGCGCACCGCTCGGCCGTGGGGGCGCTGACGCGCTTCGATCCGTCGGTCTTCCGCTCTCACAACGCCGCCGAGGTGCGTGACGTCAACGCCGCCGATCACCTCGAGGCGCGCCGGGCCAAGCGGCTCGACCGCTTTGGCCAGTTCTCCGTCGCCGCGGCGCGCCTTGCGCTCGACGACTCGGCGATCGACCTCGCGCGCGAGGATCGGGAGCGCATCGGGGCGATGATGGGGACGGCGCTCGGCGGCGTTGGCTACGCCGAGGAGCAGCTCGGTGTGTTCCTCCGCGACGGGGTGCGCGCCGTGGACGCGACGCTCGCCCTTGCCGTCTTCGGGGGAGCCTCCAGCTGCAACATCGCGATCGAGTTCGGGGTCCAGGGGCCGAACAGCACCAATGCGATGAGCTGCGCCTCGGGGACCATCGCCATCGGCGACGCCTTTCGGCAGGTGCGCGACGGCTACGCCGACGTGATGATTGCCGGGGGGGCCGAGGCACCGCTCGCCCCGCTCTGCTTTGGCGCCTTCGCGATCATACGGGCCATGTCGACCCGCAACGACGACCCGCTGCGCGCCTCACGACCGTTCGATCGCGACCGGGACGGCTTCGTGATGGGCGAGGGGGCGGCGGTCCTCATCCTCGAGGAGCGCGATCGCGCCCTCGCGCGCGGCGCACCGATCTACGCCGAGCTCCTCGGCTTCGCCCAGACCAACGATGCGCATCACATGACCGCGCCGCGTCCCGACGGCGCCCAGGCCGCGCGCGCCATGCGCCTGGCCCTCGCCGACGCGGAGGTGTCGCCGGGTGAGATCGGCTACGTGAATGCCCACGCCTCGTCCACTCCGCTCAACGACCCCACCGAGACGCTGGCCATCCGCCAGGTGCTCGGCGTCCACGCCGCGCGCATCCCGGTGAGCGGGACCAAGGGGTACTACGGTCACGCGTTAGGCGCGTCGGGGGCCATCGAGGCCGCCATCTGCGCCCTCGCCCTGCAGCGCGAATGGCTCCCCCCGACGGTCAACCTCGACGTCCCCGACGAGACCTGCGACCTGCTGCACGTGACGGGAACCGGCGCGGCGGCGCGCGTCGACCACGTGATCAGCAACTCGTTCGGCTTCGGGGGGATCAACGCAGCGCTGGTGATGCGGCGCGCGTGATGGGGGGGTGACCGCGAGCTACGGCCCGGCCGTCAGGTAGCGGTCGGCGTACCGTGCGATCGACTCCTGGATCACGCGCATCGCGACCTCGCTCTTCTCCCAACCGACGATCTGCATGCGCTTCCCCTCCAGGTCCTTGTAGATCTGGAAGAAGTGCTCGATCTCCGCGAGGTAGTGGCGCGGGAGGTCGGCGATGTCGAAGTACTCGTGGTGGAGCGGGTCGTGCGACGGAACGGCGAGGATCTTGTCGTCCGGCTCACCGCGGTCGAGCAACTTGAGCACGCCGATGGGGCGCGCCTGAATCTGGCACCCGGGAAAGGTGGGCTCGTCGATGCGGACGATGATGTCGAGCGGGTCGTTGTCCTCGTGCAGCGTCCGCGGAATGAAACCGTAGTCGCCCGGATAGTGCACCGCCGAGTACAGGACGCGGTCGAGCTTGAAGAGCCCCGACTCCTTGTCCAGCTCGTACTTGTTGCGACTTCCCTTGGGGATCTCGATGACCGCCGTGACTTCGTCCGGCGGATGGGGGCCAGGAGGGAGGTCGCGCCAGGGGTTGATCATGCCGAGGAGCTTCGGTCGTCAGGGTGTCGTGCCGAACGGGAGCCTGCGTGCGCCCGCGCGAAACATAACGACGGCGCGAGCCGCGGTGTAACGGCCCGGCGGTTCCCGGCTAGCGCCCAAGGCGTTCCGGCTGGCGGTCGGACAGCAGCTTGGTGGTGAACCGTTGTCCCTCGGAAATGCGTTCGACCTCGACCGCCATCGCATCGATCGCCTGCTCCATCCGCGCCAGCCGCTCGTCGATCTGGGCGACCGTACCACTCCCCAGCGCCGATGGCTCGTGACGCCTCGACACGAGCTTCGCGACGGTCGTGATGATGGTGATGACGATCCCGCCCCCCATGATGATGGCGGTCATGGCAAGAATGAATTCGGACTGGTCCATGCGGGCACTCCGTGAGGTTTACGGTCGGGTGTCTGCCATACGCCGCAACCGCGCGCAGGGTGTCAGCCGCGCGGCGGCGCGCACGAAGACCGCACGACGAGCTGCGTGGGGAGTCGCTCGTGCCGGCGCTCCGACACCGGCTCTCCCTTGAGCGCGGCGATGAGGCGCGTCGCGGCGCGCTCCCCCATCTCGAAGATCGGGACATGCACCGACGACAGGGGGGGCGAGAGGTAGTTCGCCAACGGGATGTCGTCGAACCCGACCACCGTGATGTCGGCGGGGACGCGCAGCCCCGCATCGTGCACGGCGTGCAGGCCTCCGATCGCCATAGAGTCGTTGGCGCAGAAGATGGCGGTGGGGGGCACGGGGAGGGCGAGCAACTCCTTCACCGCCCGGCTCCCCGATGCCTCACTGAAGTCTCCCTGCACCTCGTAGGCAGGATCGGGCGCGATCCCCGCCGCCTGCAACGCGCTGCGGTACCCTTGCAGCCGCTCGTCGGTGTCGAAGTGCCCTTCCTCGCCCTTCACCATCGCGATGCGCCGGTGACCGAGCGCAAGCAGGTGCTTCACCATCGCCTCGGCGCCACCAGCGTTGTCGATCGCGATGACCTGGTACTGCGCGCCACCCGCCTCGCACGAGAGGAGGATGACCGGGAGCGACGGCGGCAGGTTCTGCACGAGGGTCGCCGCGTCGAAGTGCGGGGACATCGCGATGAGGCCGTCGGTGCGGCCACGCATGGCGCGCATCGCCGCTTCCATCTCCGCACGCCGGTTGTGCGACCCCGAGAGGAGGAGGTGATAGCCGTGCTGCTGGGCGGTCTGGTCGATCCCGCGGATCATCTCCGAGAAGAAGCCTCCATACAGGTCCGGCAGGAGAACGCCGATGGTGCTCGTCTTGGAGGTGATGAGCGATCGCGCCCCGCCATGCGGGACGTAATGGAGCGCGTCAGCAGCCTCGTGAATGCGCGAGGCGGCTTCGGGGCTCACCGGGCCACTCTTGTTGAGCACGCGGGAGACGGTTGCCACAGATACACCAGCGCGACGTGCGACGTCCTTGATCGTGACCATCTCGCGGGGACAAGGCCTCTGGCTGCATTCCGACGGAGTGTCGCGCGCAGCGGGAGCAGACGACCACGGAATTTGGCCCCTGTCGGGCTAACTGTGAACCCACAGGGGACGCACAATCGGCCGTGAAGCTCGCCGCAAACGCCAACGCGCCCGCCCCGACGGGGCGAGCGCGCTGGTCCCGGTGCCCGGGGCACCGGGGTCGCTGAGCGGGAACTCAGGCGAATTCGAAGAGACTCTCGAGCTTGGTGAGGGCGAGGAGCGATCGCACGTTGTGCTGCGTGTTGATCAGTCGGGTCGTGAGCCCGCGCTCGCGGGCGCGCTTCTGCACCAGGACGAGGATACCGAGCCCGCTGGCATCCACGTCGCGGGTGTCGGCCATGTCGATGGCCAGCAGCGGTACGCCGGTATCACCGGCGCGTTCGAGTGAATCCAGGGCGGCGCAGCGGAAATCGACCCGGGTCTCCGCGACCAGTCGCGACGGCGCGAGCAGGACGTTGGTTTCGGCGACAGCAGGCATGATGATTCAACGAGTTGGAGTCGGAACGAGGCAGCGCCCGTGGGCTCACGAGGCCGCCCCCTGAAGCATCCGGTTGTGACGGTAGTATGGCGAAGGGCGTGCCAACCCATGGCGTCACGCACGAACTCGTTGCCGGAGCGCGACTTGCCTGTGACGGCCGCTCCGGTGCGCCAACGGAGGAGGGGGCAATTCGCGGCATCCTCGCCACTTTGCCATGGCACGAACGGGGGCGAGTGCGAGCGACATCACACGCACGACGTCGCGCGCTCGACATCATTCGGCCCGCGGAGCGCCGCGGTTGCAGAATGCCGCGCGAGTCCGCAGAATCGGATCTAGTGATTGCGCGCCGGCGCGGCCTCGCGTCGCGACGCGTCACCGCCGTGAAGTCGCCCCCTCCAGGCCATCGAGACACATCCGAGCATGTCCGATATCGACGTCCTGCTCCAGGAAAACCGGAAGTTCCCCCCGAGCGAAGAGTTCGCGCGCCAGGCGCTGGTGAATACGCCGGAGGTGTACGAGCGCGCCGCGGCCGACTACGAGGCGTTTTGGGGGGAGCAGGCCCGGGCTCTCGACTGGTTCACGCCGTGGCACACGACGCTCGAGTGGCTCCCGCCACGGGCCCGCTGGTTCGAGGGGGGGACGATCAACGTGGCCTACAACTGCGTGGACCGTCACGTGCGCGGGGGGCGCCGGAACAAGGCGGCGATCATCTTCGAAGGGGAACCCGGAGATCGTCGCACCCTGACGTACTGGGACCTGTACGTCGAGGTGCAGAAGTTCGCCAACGTGCTCAAGAAGCTGGGCGTGCAACGGGGTGATCGCGTGGGGATCTACCTCCCCCTCATCCCCGAGGCGGCGATCGCGATGCTGGCCTGCGCGCGGCTCGGGGCCATTCACTCCGTGGTGTTCGGCGGCTTCTCTCCCGAGTCGCTGCGCGACCGGATGAACGACGCGCAGGCCAAGGTCGTGATCACCGCCGATGGCGGCTACCGCCGGGGACAGATCGTCCCGCTCAAGCGCAATACCGACAAGGCGCTCGAGGAGTGTCCCTCGGTACAGCACGTGGTCGTGGTGCAACGGCGCACAGGGGGGCCGATCGGCGAGGCATACGTGGAGATGCAGGAGGGGCGCGACTACTGGTGGCACCGCCTCATGCAGCACGCCGAGGCCGACTGCCCCCCCGAGCACATGAACTCGGAAGACGTCCTGTTCATCCTCTACAC